>JBECKU010000257.1:0-25974 GCA_040235385.1 Candidatus Sulfobium sp.
CCTGTGCAGATATAAGGTTAAGCGACCGGAGCAAGCCGGTCAGAAGTTCATGCATCCGCCGGCATGATATTCGAAGCAAAATCATTTTGAGGCGAATTTACCTTGTCCGATACTAGAAAAGTCTCCATTTCTTCGGAAGGATAAGGCTTCAGCAATCCTTTCAACACATCTATATCCTCAAAGCCGGGATCGAGCCATATATCCACCTTATCATCAGAAATTATGGCGGGCATACGCCCGTGAATAGGCGCTACAAGATCGTTGCCTTCAGTGGTAATGATCGTGCAGGTGCAAACACTCTCTCCTCCCGGTGAGGTCCATCGGTTGTATAACCCCGCAAATCCGCAAGACCGACGGGATTTCATCCTTACATAGTATGGGACTTTTCTACCCTTTTCCTTCTTCCACTCATAAAAGCCGTCGGCAACGATCAAGCACCGTCCCTTCCTGAGCAATTCCCTGAAACTGGGCTTCTCATCCAGTGTCTCGGCACGCGCATTGATCAGAACGCTTCCGTCCGAAAGTTCTCTGACCCAGGAAGGCACTAATCCCCAGCGGCATTTGACAAGTTCCCGCTTCCCCCTGGTATTAATAATGAGTATCTCCTGTGTAGGAGCGATGTTATAACTTTGGGCGAGAACGGCAGACGTTACCTCGACGTTGAATGTCCTTACAACGGACTCAATCGGACTGCTCCGTACGAATCGACCGCACATATAAATAAAATACCACGTCGGCACGCAATGCCGAAAAAGCGGCCGTCCCGGCGCGGGTCACTTTCGCCGGCACGCATTACTCACAAATCCAGATCTGTAGGATCTGAACCCGGAGGGACCTGGTCTCAGAGCGGTTTCTTTTGCCGATAGTCCTGCGTAAATTTTTTATTAAATAAAGAGGCAAAAGCCTCGGAACGCAGTGAGAATGAGCGAAGAGACCATGTACCTCCATTCACTCACTAAAGTTATGAATCAACTGGGTCGAACCGGAACCAGGCGGGATACAGTCTCGGAGCGGTTTTTTCAGGGCTTTCTCCCTACGATGATCCCATAACCCACATATGGACTTTTGAAAATTCTTTCGGACTTCAGGATCGCGGCCAGACCGCCCGGTCCCCACAAGCGCAGGGCTTTAAAGAATATCTTCATTTTTCCCGCGAAACCGATCATTCTTTCCACCTCGTTCGACCACTGGCGAATCAACTCTGACTTGTCCACCGTTATGACATCGATAAGCCCTGCGCCATCGAAGAGCCATTTCCATCCCTGAAGAGTCTCGGGCCTCTCGCCCTCTGCCTCGGCTAGCCTCTGTTTCATACTCTGAGGCGCATCGCTCTTCCAGCAAATATCGTGAATGCCCATATATGCCCCGGACCGGGCAACCCTGGCCATCTCGCGGATCGCTCGCTCCTTGTCAAGGAGACATACGGTGCACTCCGATATCACCGCATTGAACGTATGGGCCTCAAAAGGAAGTTCATGGGCATTACCTTCCAGAAACTCTATTTCAAGCCCTCTCTCCGAGGCTTTCCGCCTCGCCCTTTCGATCATGAAACCCGAGAGGTCCACCCCGGTGACGCGACAGCCGAACGTCTCCGCGAGAAAACATGCGCTCTCGCCGGTCCCGGAGGCGACATCGAGTACCCTGCTGTCCCTTGCAATGTGACAAAGTTCCGCAAGTTCCCTCGTGATACCGAGTCCTCCCGGATGGAGGATCTCGATACCGATGTCCGCGTTCTCGATAAGTTTTTCAAGTGAGGGTCCGCTCATCTCACGGCCTTCCAGCCTATCCAGCCCTATCCTATCACCTTGTAGACGGCGACTTTAACCACATTTAAAACAAACATCCAGGTAAAGGCATAGGCCCATACCGCAAGGGCAAGCCCCCACCCGACAGGCCGGACGAGAACTCCGTAAACCGCAAATAGTGTTCCAATTACCTGTGTACACTCCAGGCTGAGAAACAGGACCGGACTGGGCCATGGCTTTTCCCAGAACCATCCCTGATTTCTCGTAAGAAAAATCGTCATATGGCCGGCCACAAGCAGCTTCAGGAAGATCATCGTCTGGATCACCTCCCGCGGCATCTCCATAACCTGCCGGAGGTACCAAAAAAAGAAGAAAGACGAGACGACGCCTGCAATTCCGAGGGTCGTGGCGATTGTAAGGACCCGTTTCATCTGCCAGCGGACGGGCCGGGGTGACGTCAGGACATTATCGAAGGCGATGGTCATAATCGGAATGTCGTTAAGAATGGCGAGGAGTACAATCATTATGGCTGTCACGGGATAGAAATTAAAGAATATGACTGACAGGGATATGAAGAGAAGAAGCCGTATTGTTTCTGCAATCCGGAAAGTGGCATAACTGATCATACGACCGAAGATGCGCCGCGCCTCCTCTACCGCATTGATAATTACGCCGAGCCCCGGCTCTGTGAGCACCAGGACCGCAGCCGAACGTGCCGCGTCGGTGGCACCGGCGACCGCAATCCCCACATCGGCCTGCTTCAGCGCCGGGGCGTCGTTGACCCCGTCACCTGTCATGCCCACGATCCTGTTGTCGTTTTCAAACTGCTTGATGATCTTGAACTTATGTTCGGGTGTTACCTCCGCAAACCCTTCCGCAGAAAGGATGGCTTTGCGCAGGGCTACGTGGTTTTCTTTCTCCTTGCCGGAGCCGAAAATTTCCGAGGCTTCGACGATCTTTTTTCCAAGTCCGACCTGCCCGGCAACCTGTTTCGCGATTGCGGCATGATCACCGGTCACCATAAGGATCTCAATGCCATGCTCTTTAGCATCGGCAATCACATCCGCAGAATCTTCCCGGGGCGGGTCCAAAAGCGGAAGTATGCCGAGATATTCCCATTTGCCTCCATCCGAAGTTCTCGCCACACCGAGGGCCCTGAAGCCCTTTTCCCCCAGTTCATCGACCTTTTCGGCAATCTCGCCGCGTTCCGATTCATCGGCCTCCGCTAGATCGAGAATGACCTGGGGTGCCCCTTTTGCCACAGAAAACTTCTTGCCGTTCCCCTCGACCTCGGCCCTGGCAATCTTATCCGTGGGGTTGAAAGGCCTGAACTCAAGGATTTTATACTTCTCCAATTCGCTTTGCTCTTTGAGCGCCCTCAAAATAGCATCATCGATAGGGCCTGCTTCATCCCTGCGGGTTGTAAGCGCAGCGGCGAGAATCAGGTCGTGTTTGTCTGCGGCTGCCATGACCATGGGGTCCTGCAGCTCAAGCTCGTTCTTTGTGAGAGTCCCGGTCTTATCGGAAAAGAGAACTTCCAGCCCGGCCATCTCTTCCATGGCGGCCAGGCGCGAGACAATCGCCTTCATGTCGGCCAGTCGTTTCGCGCCTATCGACATAGTCACTGAGAGAACGGCCGGAAGAGCCGTGGGGATGCCTGCTATAGTCAGAACAAGGGAGAAGAGCAGAAGCTGATAGACGGGATCCCCCCGGACCAGGCCGACTATTATAATGGTAACGATCAGCGTTCCGGTCGCGCCTATAAGATAATAACCGATCCGCATCACGGCTTTTTGGAAGTGCGAGACCGTCTCGGCGCTTTCGACCAGTTCGACCGTTTTGCCGAACCTGGTCCGGGAACCTGTGGCAGTCACCACCGCCCTGGCCTCCCCCTGCTTCACCGTGGTGCCGGAGAAAATCATATCGCTTCCGCTTTTATCGACGGGGAGTGATTCCCCGGAGAGGGATGACTCATCCACACTCAAGTTCCCGCCTTCCAGCAACTTTGCATCCCCCGGAACAATGTCCCCCATGCGCACCAGGATGATATCGCCGGGCGTAAGATACTTCGCCTCGATGGTGCGCCGCCGGCCATCCCTGTAAACACGCGCTTGCGGAGAAAGCCTCGCTTTGAGAGCCTCGATTTCATTCGATGCTTTCTGTTCATGCCAGTAGCTCACACCGCCGTTGATAAAAAGCATGCCGAGGATCACGAAAAAATCTTCGAGACGTCCTGCGACGCCGGCGAGAACAACGGCAACCTCGAGCATCCATGGAATGGGCCCCCAGAAATTGGAAAGCAGCATGAGAAGGGGGCTTTTTTTCTCCTCCTCGATGCTGTTCTCCCCATATTTTTCAAGTCGCTGTTTTGCCTCTTCTTCGGTCAGCCCTTTTTCGGGATCGCTCGACAGCTTCTCCAGGACTTCTCTGACCGTTACGTCTTGAAATTCTGTTTTCTCTTCTTTCGCCATTGCGTCCTCCACATCAAGAGCTTTCAGGGAATGTCCGGGCCGGGAATCCGGTCTAATGACCGTTACAGAAAGTCCGAATAACCTGGTGGTATTCCTGCGCCCGGCTTTGCTACAAGCCAAAGGGTATTGGTTAAGATCTATCCTTTTTGCGGCTTGCTACCCCGCCCTCATTCTCGATGCCTGGCCTTAATCACACTTTAATATGGCAGGTTTCTCATGTCAATTAAGGAAATCGGAGCCTTGTTTGGAAATCCAGGCGAGTCCCGGAATTATTGAGTCATCCTCATCATTCTTGAAAGAAGCAAACGTACGGCGCTTGCGTCCGCGCCGGTGTTTATCGGGCTGAACGGAAGAGTTTATCAGACCCTAGGCAGAAATTACATCAGGCGATGATGTCCCTGGCATTGGGGATATTGGAAAGAAGAGTTGGCAGCTATCTTGAGAGCGCTTCAAATCAGGTAATGCGTATGACGGTGCGCTGCTACCGCATGATAATGTCATACCTAAACTTATAACTTGACAGAACGAATGTTTAGTGCTACATAGGAATTAAGTAGAGGGGAAACTCAAGGGATGCAGCTATAATAAATTTGGTCTGCATTCCTCGGAGAGTTGGTCGGCCGGTACTTAGATTGCCAAACATACAGTGCCAGAGGGGTTTAAAGGAGGGAAAATGACAAGCACTTATGAAGAACGCAATTCTACTCGAGAACTGGGGAAAATTCTTTTTATGGATGACGAAGAAATTATTCGGAGTTTTGGACGGGATATTTTAGGGTATCTCGGCTATTTCGTCGAAACGGCCTCGGATGGAGAAGAGGCGGTCTCGCTATTCACAGAGAAAAAAAAGATCGGACAACCATTTGACGCCGTCATACTCGACATACATATCCCCGGTGGTGTCGGAGGGGAATCAACAATCAAAAGGCTGCTCGATATAGACCCTGACATAAAGGCTGTGGTCTCAAGCGGGGACAGGCAATCCGATCTTATGACGAATTTCAGAAAATACGGTTTCAGAGCGGCATTGCCGAAACCTTACAGCACAGGTGAATTACGAGAGATTCTGAAAGCAGTTTTCCCATCTAACAAATGCGGCAGCATGCATTAACAAAGCGTGACAAATAATTCGAGTCCGGCGCTCTGTGGCGCAGGGCTCAACTCGCCGTTAGACCGGGAGATTAGGAGGAAGTTATGGAAATCAGAAGAAGTGGCTCACAGCCATCGAGAAAAGGACCGGAGGATTGGTTTACTGGCACGGTGCGCATTGATCCCCTATTCGAAAGAAGCGCTCCGGCACACGCGCATGGAATCAATGTCACATTCGAGCCTGGCGCTCGAACGTTATGGCACAGCCATCCGCTGGGTCAGGCGCTGATCGTGACAGCCGGCTGTGGGCTGGTGCAGCGCTGGGGCGGCCCGATCGAGGAAATTCGTCCGGGGGACGTAGTCTGGTTCCAGCCGGACGAAAAGCATTGGCATGGCGCTACGGCAACGACTGCCATGACGCACATCGCCATTTATGAAGAACTCGATGGCAAAGCGATCGATTGGATGGAGAAGGTCAGCGACGAACAATATTCGGGCTAACGAGCCGGTTGCAGCTAACTCCGGGATCGCGTCTCGATTGGCGAGTGGATACCATTGGCCTTGCATCGGTAAGCCGGGATGTTGTTATTTCTTTGTAACCTTCAACGGCTTAGAGCGGCACAACTGTCGAGTTAGGAGGCGTACTCCGTAACGGTTGCATTTCCTTAAACCTGTCGGCTTGCGGTCGAGTCTTCGCTTGCGGTCTTTTACCAATCCTTTTATTTTCAGAAAAAAACAACAATCTCTTTCGGCAGATGCTCTCCGAGGAGTACTGTGAGTTATTGATTGATTGGGCAAAATTTACGAAATGGAATTGTTTGGGGTTGGAATCGGCACAGCATTATGACGAGATCGCGGGACAGCAGGCATCTCCTTAAGCATCTCTCGAAGTATTATCTTTTTTTTCAAAACCAGGCTAACTTTTCTTTATTAGAGTAATAGATCAGACCAAGGATTCTCATCTCGACGGTCAGGAGATAGAGCATAATGAAATTGTCCAGGAACGGCCCGAGAATGGGGATTGCCACGAGAAAATGAAATATACCTTTCATGAAGAACAAAACAAGAAAAATCAGGCAGGCGATCAGATAATCTCCGGGTACCCTGAAAATCGCGGGCAGCATATGGATCGGATTCAGAGCGGCTACGGAGCCCAGCATTGACATCGCCAGGAGAGCCATGGGCTGATAGAGTGTGCAGAGGACGAGAAGGGCAACCATTACCGGCGTGGAATAATTACGTGTCCACAAGCTATAAGCCAGGTACAAAAGCAAAGGGAAATACGAAACAATAGTGACCGCGATCATCCGGAACATCGGACTGAGTATGTCGTCCCACCATTCCGACAAGTCGGGCCAGTCGGGAAGATCGATCTCGCCGTCCGCCGAGTGAGATATGATCTTCATCATGAACGAAGCCAGATAGCCGCCGACGAAGGCGTAGCCTATTATTCCGAACATGAAGGCATACTTCGAGAAAAAAAGCACTATGGTGATAAAGACGGCGCCTATTGAGAGCATCAAAAGACCGCCGGACTTAAAGGGATATGAAAAGGCGCGAGGCAGGTGGGACATGAAGGATGTTTCCTCGATCCTTTCCTTTTCAGCTGCCATGAACCCGTATCTTTTATACATTTCCTGCGCACGGACAATGTCTTCGGGCGAAGGCCCCGCGTTGCCTGAGCCTGTTTCATCCGGGTCCCCGATATTACCGGCAGGTTTGTCTTTGTTCTCTGAGTCGCTTAAACTGTTCACTCCCGATGTGGAAATCCCGTCTGACCCCTTTCCGGCTTCGGGATTAGTCCGGGTTTTTATCAAGACATCCGGAGCTTGACCGAATGAGGCACTCGACGCAGCCTCTATCGGGACAGCGCTCTTCATATGCGAAGCCGGTTTGGTCCCAGGGTTGACTTTGGACGGTTCGTCCAGCTTTCGTTTCCTATATTGAAGGAGCGTGTTGCACTTTGAGCATCTGAACCGCATTCCCTCCTGTGCGATCCTCTCTTCGGGGGTCCTGAGCCTGGCTTTACATTTTGGACAGGTTATTATCATTTATATTCCCCGGGTAAAAAACCATTTTTCTATCGGCATTGTCAAGGACTTGCTTTAGCTTTAAGGGAAGGATTTTAAATAATGGCCACATTTATCGCGAGCCCGAACGCCTGGAATGTAACATGAAATACGGAGTTGAACGCCTTAAAACTACAAACTTTCGTCCTTCAGCAGTTTGTATTCGATGCTGTCGACGAGGGCCTGGTACGACGCTTCTATGATGTTCTCGGAGACACCGACGGTCCCCCAGCGGTTATCTTTATCGCCCGATTCTATATGGACCCTCACTTTCGCGCTCGTCCCCTTTTCCGCAGCCAGGACGCGGACCTTGTAATCGAGAAGTTTAACGTCCTTCAACTCCCGCGAGAAATATTTCTCGAGCGCCTTTCTCAGGGCCTTGTCGAGCGCGTTCACCGGCCCCTTCTTGCTCTCCGCAACAACATGCTCCGTCTCGTCCCCTACCTTCAGCTTGATCGTCGCCTCGCTCAGGGGCTCTTCCCTCTTCGTCCTCCGTTCCACTATCACCCTGAATTCAATGAGGTCGAAAAACCTCTTATGGAGTCCCAGGGCCTTCTTCATGAGAAGCTCGAACGAGGCCTCAGCGCCTTCGAACTGGTATCCCTGGTTCTCGAGTTCTTTCAGGTCCTTGACGATAGACTGCAATTCCGGGGCATCGACCGCGAGTTTGATCCCGAATTCTTCGGCCTTCCTCAGAATATTGCCCTTACCCGCCTGGTCGGATACGAGAATCCTCCGGGTATTACCGACATATTCGGGATCGATATGCTCATAGGTCCCCGGGTGCTTCCTTATGGCGCTTACATGCATTCCGGCCTTGTGCGCGAAGGAGCTGTCCCCTACATAGGGCTGACGTTTGAAATGTCTCAGGTTGGCGATCTCATCGACAAACCTCGATATGTCTCTCAGCCTTTTCAAACGGTCCGTGCTGATACACTGATACCCGAGTTTCAACTGGATATTCGGAATGATGGAGATCAGGTTCGCGTTGCCGCACCTCTCTCCAAGGCCGTTTATCGTCCCCTGCACCTGGTCGGCGCCGAACTCCACGGCGATGATAGAGTTCGCCACGGCACATTCGATGTCGTTATGCACATGTATTCCGATGGACGCCTGAAAATTCTTTGACGCCCTTTTCACTGTTTCGCGCACGACGGAGGTAATGGTCCCGCCGTTCGTATCACACAGGACGAGACAGTCCGCCCCTGCTTTCTGGGCCGCTTCGAGACATTGAAAGGCATACTCGGGATTGTGGAGATAACCGTCAAAAAAATGCTCGGCGTCGAAGAAGACTTTCTCGGCATATTTCTTTAGATACTTCACGGAATCATGGATAATGTCAAGGTTCTCTTCGAGCGGAATCCTCAGTGCCTCCCTGACATGGAAATCCCAGGTCTTCCCGAATATCGTTATTACCGAAGTCTCCGCTTCGACGAGGGCCTTGAGTGTCTCGTCGTTGGAGGGTTTCCTTTTAGGCCTGTGGGTGCTCCCGAAGGCGACGACTCTCGAGTTAAGGAGGTCGAGTTTCTTCACCTTTTTGAAATATTCCACGTCTCTTGGATTGGCGCCGGGCCAACCGCCTTCGACATAATGTATCCCGAGTTCGTCCAGTTTTTCAGTAATCCTCAATTTATCCTCGACCGAGAAAGAGATCTCCTCGGACTGGGCGCCGTCCCTCAGTGTGGTATCGTATATCTCGATTTTTCGCATATTAAATTATAACCGCTTCCTTTCTTCTTCAAAAACAGCGGCAAATTTACTAAGTTAATCCTATCGCCGCATAACTGTCGTCAGCCTAAGGAGGCCGATATGACGAGAAGGCTTTATTACGACGCCTTTTTTATCCTCATGATCCGGTCAGCAACGCATATTTTCCGGATTAAACTCCTTGTGCAGTACTGGGAAATATACCAAATTCAGGTTTCATCGTGTTATAAAGACTTGCCGTCATGTCGGCCTCTTCGTCAACGAAACTATACAGTTAATTCTGTTTACTTCCGTGGTCATCCACCGAGACCGAAGGTCTCGTGCAGCACCCTTACTGCAAGCTCGGTGAATTTCAGATCGATCACGCACGAGACCTTGATCTCCGATGTGCTGATCATCATGATATTGATATTGTGGTCGGCAAGAGCCCGGAACATGCGGGCCGCAACACCGGAGTGCGTCCTCATCCCGACACCCACGATAGAGACCTTGCTGATGTCCTCCCTCGTGTCGACACGCATCGCACCGAGCTCCTTTGCAACGGCATCGGTAACATCAAGCGCTTTTTTGGATTCGGTCTTCGGCACGGTGAAAGATATGTCCGCGAATTTCCCGTCGCTGCTGATATTCTGGACGATCATGTCGACCACAACGTTAGATCCCGCTATTTTATTAAAGATAGTAGCGGCTATCCCCGGTCTGTCGGGGACGTTCACCAGTGTAATCTTCGTCTGGTTCTTGTCGTATGCAACTCCGGATACCACCACGTTCTCCATGTCTTTATCCTCCTGAACTACAAGGGTCCCGGGATTGTCATTGAAGCTGGACCTCACCACCACGGGCACTCCATATTTCATCGCAAACTCCACGGACCTTGTCTGAAGGACCTTTGCGCCGAGGCTCGCAAGCTCGAGCATCTCTTCGTAGGATATCTTCTCCAGTTTTCTCGCCTCCGGGACGATGTTGGGGTCCGTCGTATATACTCCGTCTACGTCAGTATAGATCTCGCAGGCATCGGCGCCCACCGCCGCAGCCACTGCCACAGCGGAGAGGTCCGACCCTCCTCTCCCAAGCGTTGTCACATCAGTCTCGCCCTCCGTGATTCCCTGGAAACCCGCGATCACGATGATGTATCCCTCATCCAGCGCCTGTTTTATCCTCTCTCCCGAGATCCTCTCTATCTTAGCCTTAGTATGGACGGTATTGGTGATGATCCCCGCCTGCCTTCCGGTCATGGCCCTTGCTTTATTTCCCAGGGCCTCGATGGCAATCGCGGTAAGGGCGCTCGTCACGCGCTCGCCTGATGAGAGCAGGATATCCATTTCTCTTTCGCTGGGACAGGCAGAAATCTGACAAGCGAGATTTATCAGCTTGTCCGTTTCTCCGGCCATAGCGGATACTACCACAATAACCTTGTTTCCTCCGGCCGCTGTCCTGACAACACGTTCGGCAACCGCCTTTATCCTGTCTACTGACCCGACCGACGTCCCACCGTATTTCTGTACAATCAGAGCCAAAGTTCCTCCTGAAAAAAGGGCTTATTCTGAATCGCATAAAGCTTCAAAAAGAATTTCACCACGGGGGCACGAAGGCACGGAGAAGACTTAGAAAAGCAGAATTCTGACTTTTGCATTCTGCCTGATGAATTAAAGCAGGCTTTCTCTGTGTCTCGGTGTTTAATTTTTCTTTTCATTTTGTGTGAGACTTATATTTGGGAACCAATCCTTCAATTCCCCTTAATGAAATAATCCATCAAATTGTATCCGTCCTCAAAGGATAGAGTATCATCCTTCTCTAGGATCGATTCGTTGAACTCCATTCCCCTGTTTTTTTTTCTGTTTCGGCTGTCGAAAATTGCGAAGGGAACGGGATCGCCCGTATGCGTCCGAAGTTCTATCGGCGTAGGATGATCAGGCAGAAGCAGTATCCGGTAGTCGCCCAGATTACCGGCGTCATGCAAAATTGTCCCTACTACAAGCGCATCGAAATCTTCTATCGCCCTGATCTTGTCCTTATATTTGCCCGAGTGTCCCGCCTCATCAGGGGCCTCGACATGGACATACACGAAATCCTTTTTCTCCAGGGCCCTGAGCGCCGCCTCCGCCTTCCCCCGGTAATTCGTATCGATATATCCGGTAATCCCGGGTACTTGCAGTATTTCAAAACCCGCGCAGATACCGAGTCCCCTGGTAAGATCGACAGCAGATATGAGCGCGCCGTCAAGAGAATACTTTTCCCGGAAGGAAGGAAGCGCCGGCTTTTTACCCTGGCCCCATAACCAGATGCTGTTTGCAGGGTTTTTCCCGTTCTTCGTCCGGTCCCTGTTGACAGGATGGTTTTCGAGCACTTTCACTGAATCGGACATGATCTTCCTTATCTTCTCGGAACCGCTGCCCACAGGAAGAAAGTCCGCTATATCCTTGCCGAGGATATCGTGGGGAGGAACACATTCCAATCCTGAGGGTCCGTTCGCCCAGACCATGAGATGTCGGTAGCTGACACCGGGATAAAATCTGACCTCGTCGGAACCGAGCTGCGTCTCGATCTCCCGCATCAGTTCCTTTGCCTCTTCGGTCGTGATGTGTCCGCTGCTGTAATCCTCCATGATCTTCCTGCTCCCGTCCGATCTGAGTGTCACGAGGTTGCATCTGTATGCGATATCGTTTTCACCGAGAGAGACGCCGATGCTGGCGGCCTCAAGAGGGGCCCTTCCCGAATAAAACTCTGCGGGGTCATACCCTAGGATGCTCAGATTGGCCACATCGGAGCCGGGATGCATGTCACGGGGTATCGTCCTCACTTTCCCAGGCGTCCCTTCGGCGGCTATCCTGTCCATATTCGGGGTGAACGCCTTCTGAAGTGGAGTCTTCCCCCCGAGTTCCCTGAGGGGCTTGTCCGCCATTCCGTCGCCGACCAGAACAATATATTTCATGGGATTTCCCTGATCATACAATAGTATTTTTTGTTTCGGTGATGACAACTTCTTTAAAGCCTTTAACCCGCGTCAGAGTTTCTAAGGTTTATCCTCTTTGCCGGCCCGGCTACTCGATTACGTCGCCTTCGACCAGCTCGACCTCGATGCCTTTTTCTTTAAGCCAGTGTATCCCTCTTTCCAGGTCTTCTTCGGCGCCTTCGAGCTCGAGTATCATTTCTCCGACAGTCTCGGTGACCCTCGCCCTTCTGATATTGGGCATGACATTGAACTGTTTCGCCATGGTAAAGACCATCGGTTCCTTTATAAGCTGCTGGGGAAAGGTAAGCTTAACCCTTTTTTTCATTTCTCCCTCCTCTTAGCTGCCGCCCGCGATGGCAGGCACGATGGAAACTTCATCACCGTCCTTCACAGGTGTCTCCTCCGCCTGGAGAAACCTGATGTCCTCTTCATTGAGATAAATGTTCACGAACCGTCTTATCTTCCCGTTTTCCGAGATGCGCTCGGCTATTCCGGGATATCTATTGTCCAGATCATTCACCAGTTCGATGATCGTTCCCGTTCTTCCTTCGACTTCCTCTTTGCCCTGGGTAAGTCTCTGAAGCGGTGTGGGGATTCTCACAATTACCGACATGTATCAACCTCCTTGCAGGTCATTGACCTTTATTTATCTTATCCAGGACCTCTTCAAAGGACCCAAGGTTCGGCTTTATGTAATGGGGCGAAACGGTATGTCCCTGAAGGGCCTCCTGGGTCTTCAGACCATTGCCCGTAATACAGATGACAGTTACCTCGTCTTTCCCGATCCTTCCCGACTCGATAAGCTTCCTGGTACAGGCCAGGGTAACGCCTCCCGCCGTCTCAGCGAAGATGCCCTCGGTACGCGCCAGGAGTTTGATGGCCTCTATGATCTCCCGGTCGCTGGCGTCAGCGGCATATCCGGCTGTCTCTTTCACAACCTGTGTTGCATAAAAGCCGTCGGCGGGATTGCCTATCGCCAGGGATTTTGCAACGGTCTCGGGCTTGACCGGCCGTATCACGTCCGTATCCTGCTGGATTGCCGCCGCAATGGGAGAGCATCCCGTTGCCTGGGCCGCAAATACTTTTGTGCCGAGGTCCTTTATAATACCTATGTCCCTGAATTCCTTGAAGCTTTTCCATACCTTGGTGAGCAGGGAGCCGCTGGCGCAGGGCACCACCACATTGTCGGGGGCCTTCCAGCCGAGTTGTTCCAATATCTCGAAACCCAGTGTCTTAGAGCCCTCTGCATAAAAAGGCCTGATATTGATATTCACAAAGGCCCACTTGTACTTATTAGCCACTTCGCTGCAAAGTCTGTTGACCTCGTCGTAATTGCCGTCCACCGCAATGAGATTCGGCTCATAAACGAGCGACGCGACGATCTTGCTCGCTTCAAGCGTAGCCGGTATGAAAATGAATCTTTCGAATCCCGCCTGGGCTCCATGAGCGGAGACCGAATGTGCGAGATTCCCCGTCGAAGCACACGCCACCGTGTCGAAGCCGAACTCCTTCGCCTTCGTAAGGGCCACGGATACCACCCTGTCCTTGAAAGAAAGGGTCGGATGGACAACCGTATCGTCTTTGATATAGAGGGCCTCAACTCCCAGCGCCCGGGCAAGACGGTCGGCTTTAACGAGGGGAGTAAATCCGGAATTAAGCCCCGCCTGCGGTTCTCCGTCCACGGGAAGCAGTTCTTTATACCTCCAGAGGTTCTTCTCCCTTCGTTCTATCTTCTTTCTGTTGATCTCTCCTGCGATGCTTTCGTAATCGTAGACGACCTCAAGGGGTCCGAAACAGAACTCACATACATAGACAGGATCGATTTTATATTCTCTTCCGCATTCTCTGCATTTCAGACCATTTACATGTCCCATATATTCACCTCCCCGTGAATAAAGTACGATTATTTTACTTTATAGCCGACAGTAATTAAAAGGGAGATACCGGAGAAAAAGCGGGATAGTTTCTCCCCACTTTTTTGGGACACGCGACTTTACGCGTTCATTGAAGACGATCTGATAGATAATATATACTATGCTCACCTCCTGCCGGGGAATGATCCCGATGACCAACGCGGTCAAAGCGGGTGGGACCTTTATACGCAGAAAGTCGCATAAGAAACATGAAATTAATAAGAAAGCTTTACGACTGGGTCCTTCACTGGGCCTACACCCCCTACGGCACGCCGGCCCTCTTTGCCCTTGCCTTCGCGGAGTCCTCATTCTTTCCCGTCCCACCCGACGTGCTGCTGATCGCCCTGGCCCTCTCCCTTCCCCGCAAGTCCTTCAGGTTCGCGGCTGTCTGCACCGCAGGGTCGGTTTTCGGCGGGATGTTTGGATATCTCATAGGGTTAGAACTCATGAAGACAGTCGGGTTTAAAATACTCTCCTTTTACGGAATCACGGACAAGTACGAATATATCCGCCAACTCTATTCCGACTACGACGCCTGGGCCGTGAGCATCGCGGGCTTCACCCCTATCCCTTACAAGGTATTCACGATAGCCGCCGGAGCGTTCAAGATTAATTTTTCCGTCTTTGTAATCGCGTCTCTCGCCGGCCGGGCGGGGAGGTTTTTTCTCGTGGCCGCATTAATCTACCGGTTCGGTCCCCCTATCAGAAACTTCATCGACAAATATTTCAACCTCCTGACCTTCATATTCCTCGGTCTTCTCATTATCGGATTCGTTCTGATCAAATATGTGTTATGACAAGTGCATGATACAGTGCGTAATATAAAAGCGGAAACGGAAGGAATGACTTGGTAAACGAACTCAGGAAGAAACTCATAGTCTCACTGGTGATGGTAATCTTCATCGTTGCCTTCGGTACCCTCGGATATATGATTCTGGAGGGCTGGAATTTCTTTGATTCCCTTTATATGACCGTCATTACCCTCACAACCGTAGGGTACAAGGAAGTCCATGACCTGTCCTTCGTAGGGCGATTGTTTACTCTTGTCCTCATGATAGGCGGTGTCGGGACGGTTTTTTATATACTCACCACAGGGGCTAAGTTCATCCTCGAAGGTGAAATGCGGGAAATTTTCGGGAGAAAAAGAATGGAAAAAAAAGTTAAGGATTTGACGGATCACTACATCATTTGTGGTTACGGCAGGATGGGAAGGATCATATGCAGTGAATTGAAGGAGTCGAACATTAAACTTGTCGTGATAGAAAAAGAACCGGACCCCCTCGCCCCCAAGGAAGATATCCTCATCTTCAAAGGGGATGCCACTCGGGACGAGACGCTAAAGGAAATCGGGATCGAAAGAGCAAGAGGGCTCGTTTCCGTACTTCCCACCGATGCGGAAAATCTCTTCGTCGTCCTGAGCGCCAGAGGATTGAACCCGCGACTCATGATCGTAGCGAGAGCAGGTGAAGACGGCTCCGAGCAGAAACTGCTCCGGGCGGGCGCCGACAGGGTTGTGTCTCCTTACCATATCGGCGGCATCAGGATCGCCCAGACCATATTGAAACCGGCCGTCGTAGACTTCATTGAATTTGCCACGAAGAGCGGCAATATAGACCTCCAGATGGAGGAAGTCGTGATCCAGGAAGGGTCTGAACTGGTCGGGCTTACGCTCGACGAATGCGGAATCGGGCGGGACCTCGGCGTGATCATCGTCGCCATCAAGGAGGCAACAGGCGCATTGAGCTTCAACCCCACATTCCGCACTACACTTAAGACCGGAAACACCGTTATCGCCCTCGGGGAAATCTCCAAACTGCGAAGGCTCGAGGAAATGGCTAAAGGAAAGGAGAAATGACATTGTCTTTCTCCCGGTCCCTGCCCGGCCACCACGCTTCATAAAATATCGTTTTTGGCTAGCCCGCCTCCTGCTGTATTATTTTCATTTCTTCAGAGATATAATTTGCCTATACGTCAAATAACTCGCATCAATAAGGAGAACATGCATGGATGACTGCGCGGATAAAATACCGGTCCTGCCGGACAGGATATCCGGGCTTGCCGACCTCGCCTGTAATCTCTGGTGGAGCTGGCATCCTGAGGCGCGGATGCTTTTTAAGACGCTCAGCAGGTCCGCCTGGAAACTCAGCGTCCATAACCCGGTTAATATGCTCCACGAAGTCGGGAAGGATGTTCTGGAGTCTGCAGCGGGCGATCCGGTGTTCCTCAGACACTACGACGCGGTCATGGCGAGATTCCGCGCATCGGTGGACGAGGCGGAGAGCTGGTTTTTCACTCATATCACCGACCCCGGAACGCGGCCCATCGCTTTTTTTTCGGCCGAATACGGTCTGCAGCACTCCCTTCCTTTCTACGCGGGAGGACTCGGCTTCCTTGCCGGCGATTATCTGAAAGAATCCAGCGATCTGTGTGTCCCGATCATCGGCATCGGGTTCATGTATCCGGGGGGATACCTTCGCCAGAAAATTTCAGTCGACGGCTGGCAGGAGAGTGAAAGCGAACCTTTCGACAGGGAGAATGCACCGATCTGTCGCGTTACTGACCAGGAAGGCAAAAGGCTCATCGTAAAGGTGCCTCTTATCGAGCCGCCCATTTACGTAGAGGTCTGGAAAGTGCAGATTGGAAGGGTGGCCCTGTATCTTATCGATACCGAGACGGAAAAAAACGACCCCTGGAACCGGGGGATTTCGTCCAGACTTTACATCGGTAACCCCGAGCAGAGACTCCGGCAGGAGATCGTATTGGGGATCGGGGGAACGGAAGTGTTGAACGCCCTGGGGATAAAGCATTCCATTCTCCATCTCAATGAGGGCCACCCCGCCTTTTCACTTCTGGAACGCATCAGGGAGCGGATCGAAAAGGGAATGAAGTATGAAGACGCTTTCGAGGAAGTAAGGTCAACCACGGTGTTTACTACTCATACCCCGGTGCCCGCCGGGCATGACGTCTTTCCTTTCTCTCTCATAGAAAAATATTTCAGTTCCTACTGGCCCTCTCTCGGACTTACCCATGAGGGTTTTTTCACGCTCGGCGTCGACCCGAAGGACAAGCAAGCGGGATTCAATATGACGGCCTTCGCCCTGAAATCCTCTGGCTATCACAACGCCGTAAGCAAAAGACATGGTGAGGTTGCAGGAAAGATGTGGCGGTCCCTCTGGCCGGAAGCGCCGGAAGACAGGAACCCCATCGAATATATTACCAACGGTATTCATGTCCCTACATGGGTAGAGCCGAAAATGCATCTGCTTTTCAACAAATATCTCGGCCCGGACTGGCTTCAGGAGCAGGACAACCACGATATCTGGCAGCTCGTCGCGGACATCCCCGACAATGAATTATGGGAAACCCACTCCTGGCTGAAAACGAAACTGATACTGAGGGTCGTGGAATGGGCACGGCGAAGATGGCTGACCGAATCGACCAATCCCGGCAATGTGCTTGCATCCGGCGTCTTTCTCGACCCGAACGTCCTCACTCTCGGTTTTGCCCGCAGGTTTGCCACGTACAAGAGGGCGACTTTAATCCTTAAAGACATGGACCGTTTGAAAAAGCTGCTCAACGACAGGTGGAGACCTCTTCAGATCATTTTTGCAGGGAAAGCCCATCCCGATGACGATACCGGCAAGCGGATTCTCCAGCAGATATTCATGGCCGCAAAAGATCCTTCCCTCGGGGGCCGTATCGCATTTGTAGAGGATTATGACGAACAGCTTGCTCAATACCTCGTCCATGGAGTTGATGTCTGGCTGAACAACCCCCTTCCTCCTCTTGAGGCATGCGGCACAAGCGGAATGAAAGCGTCCCTCAACGGCGTCCCGCATCTGAGCATCGCCGACGGCTGGTGGCGGGAGGGATATAACGGAAAGAACGGCTGGTCCTTCGGCCGGTACGATGGAGAAACGAGGGATGAAGAAGACGCCGATGCCCTGTACAGTATTATAGAGGACAGAGTTGTGCCCCTTTACTATAAGGTCGGCGACGACGGGGTCCCACACGACTGGGTCGGCATAATGAAAGAGGCGATCATGAGCACGGCTGCCCGGTTCAGCTCCAGAAGAATGGTCAAAGAGTATGCGTCTAAATTCTATCAGAATGCCTTGAAGTCCGTTTCCTGACAGGACATTCCCGGATATCCTGCGCTGTTCTTTAGCAGTATGAGTTCCGCCCTTCCCGTCTGTTAACGGTTTTATCTCGCGTCGTATTTTTAAAGTACTTGCCTTATGTCTGCCACTCCGGCTTGTCCGGTCATCCTCTTCTCCTGTGGAAAGGCTGACAATCCTTATGGGTTGATTACCATTTTTTATGGATGTACAATGAAAATAAGAAAACATGTAAGAGAGTCTCGGATGGAAAAAGAGCTGCATAGAACCTTTAACCAGGAGGTCCACCGTTACAAACATATTCTCACCAACTGTGCGAAGAGATGCGACTGGGAGTCGTTCAAGCTGTATGCGGGGAAGTTGTTCGATTATGTCGAAGCGGTCGAGATGTCCGAGATCGAACGGAAGTTCCTCAGGATATCAAGGATCATAATGTTCTTCCTGTTCGTAATTGCGATCGTCTTTTTCAAGGTGGATGCCGACTTCTTTCCCGAATTCATCTGTGTAAAAAAATTTTTCACCATGTCGGCCCTGGTGGGCTGCGTGTTCGAGCTTTACTTCTTCCTCAGTTACAGGATGTACATGAAGGTCAAGATCGACTTTTACAAGCAACGAAGAGAGCGCTTCATCAGAAATATCGAGAGAGATTTCAGGGACATTATTTTGCCCCAGCTAACGTAAGCCTTTCTTGCAATACCCGGCGTTGTCTATTCCCCGCTTAGTCTGTGCACCGCCTCGACCATAGCGATCGCATTTTCGACCGGGGTCTCCGGAAGAATCCCGTGTCCGAGATTGAAGATATGCCCACGGGCCGTCTCTGCGGCGTTCAGTATGTCCTGGACCCTCTCTTCTATGTGTTCCTTTGGGGCGAATAACACGCAGGGATCGAGGTTGCCCTGGACAGAGACCTTTTTCCCGAGCTTCTTTGCCGCTTTGTGCATGTCGACTCTCCAGTCGATCCCGATCACATCGGCGCCCGATTTTTTGATGACCTTGATGAGACCGGCGCAGTCGTTAACAAAATAGATGATGGGAACGTCGAATTTCCTGAGCGCCTTGATCGCGGTCTTTACATACGGGAATATAATATTTTCATAGTCATAGGGCGCGAGGATACCGGCCCACGAGTCGAACAGCTGGACAGCCTGTGCTCCTGCTTTGATCTGGGCAGAAAGGTACTCGGTTACCGTAGCCGTTATCTTCTCCAGTAATCCTTCGAAAAGTCCGGGGTTCTGATACATTATTCTTTTCGTATGGACGAAGTTTTTAGAACTCCCGCCTTCGATGATATAAGTTGCAAGGGTAAAGGGGGCGCCGGAAAAACCTATGAGCGGCACCCTGTTTTCAAGCTCCCGCCTCAGCATCCTGATCGTCTCCAGCACAAACGGCATGCTGTCTTCAGTGTCCGGTATGATCAGCTTATCGGCGCCCGACTTGTTTCTGACGGGCTCGCCCAGCACAGGCCCCTTCTTGTCGGAGAATTCAAGATGCATGCCCATCGCCTCGACCGGGATAAGGATATCGGAAAAAAGGATGGCGGCATCAACGCCGAGTATATCGATGGGCTGGAGCGTAACCTTCGTGGCCAGTTCCGGAGTCTTGCAGAGAGTAAGAAAATCAACTTTCGATCTGACCTCCTGGTACTCTTTCATATACCTGCCCGCTTGCCTCATCAGCCAGACAGGGGTATAATCGACTTTCTCCCCGCGGCATGCCTTCAAAAATGTATTGTTCATTTTGTCGCCCCCTTCTTTAATTTTCGTGGTATATGACTGCAAAAAGGCTCTTCTTCGAGGTAGTCGCCGTATACGGAATAGGCCCTTGCCCGGCAGCCGCCGCAGACATTCACAAACTCGCAGGAACCGCATTTCCCTTTATACTTCTTGAAATCTCTCAGGTCTTTGAAAAGCTCCGAATTTTCCCAAATGTCCTTGAACGATGTTTCACGGATATTCCCGGCGGGTTTTGGGAAATAGCTGCAAGGCAGCACATTGCCGTCAACATCGATAAGGCATATGAGTTGTCCGGCGATGCAACCTTTCGCCCCGCCGGTGGAAAATTTCAGCGTGCGCCTTTTGAATTTTTCACCCTTTTTCTTCGCCTGCTGGAGGACCACGCGGTAATAATGCGGCGCACAAGTCGGTCTCACGAGCATCTCGTCCTCGTCGGCTTCCATGTCATAATGCCAGTCGAGGATTTCCTCATAGTCCTCTTTCGTAATTAGCTCGTTCATGATGTCTTCCCCCCTCCCGGTCGGGACGATCATGAACATATACCAGGCGGTCGCTCCCAAATCCTTGGCGAGTCTGTATACTTTGGGTATCTCCTCCTGGTTTCTCTTGGTGAAGGAAGAATTAATGATAAACTCTATGTCGTGCTTTTTGAAGAGCTTCGCGGCGTTTATCGTACCGGAAAACGCCCCTTTCTGGCTCCTGAAATCGTCATGGACAGTTTCATCCGAGCCGTCGAGACTGAGAGAAACGATCCTGATCCCCGAGGACTTGATATTTTCACAGACAGAATCATCCACCAGCGTCCCGTTGGTCGCCAGACACATTCGCAGCCCTTTGCCGGTCCCGTATTTAGCTATCTCGAAGACGTCCTTGCGGACAAGGGGCTCACCCCCTGAAAGCACGACCACCGGTTTGGCATAACTGACTATATCATCTATGACCCTGAAAGCCTCGGCCGTGGTAAAATCGGGATGACCTGTCACTTCCGCCTCGGAGGAAGAACGGCAATGCACACATCTTAAATTGCATCTCCGTGTGATCTCCCAGGCTATCCATTTAGGTGCAAATTCCATGAATGACTCCTCTCTATCTTCCACCCCACCATCCCCCCTTGGCAAGAGGAGACGAAGAGGAGTTATTTATTCGTTAGTGTTGTTCAGTATAATAACCTGCCGCTTGCCCGCCAGTCTGTTTGGAGAGATTCTATGGCGTTTTTCAGCATGCCGGAATCTGTCCCTCCGAAGCAACTTGCCGGCCGATTTAGCTATTATAACCCTGCCGTCAGCATTTTTTCATCAAAGATGTTCTCTTCTATCGCGTCAAGCAGAGGTCCGAAGGTCGCTCTGTCCATGGCAGAGACAGTGACCGCTCCGAATCGCAGCGCAAGGTTATCCGCCTCTTCGGGGTGCAGCTTGTCGATCTTGTTGAGGACCAGAAGCCTGTTTTTAGCGGAAAGGCCGAGTTCCGAGAGGATCTTTTCGACAGAAGCGATCTGCTGCTCGAACCTCGGATTGGAGGCATCCACGACATGCAGGAGCATATCCGCGTCCTCGAGTTCCTCCAGAGTAGACTTGAAAGCCGCAACCAGGTCTTTCGGAAGGTCCCTGATAAATCCGACAGTGTCCGTGATCACTATCTCCCTCTCCCTGGGAAACCTGAGTCTCCTGCTGGCTGTGTCCAATGTCGCAAACAGCTTGTCTTCGACAAATGTATCGCTCTTCGTGAGGGAGTTCAGAAGCGTAGATTTCCCGGCATTGGTGTACCCTATTATCGAGACTATCGGAATTCTCCTCTCCACTCGTTTCGCCTTCCGCTGCCTTCTGGCCTCGCTCAGGACTTTGAGCTCTTTCTCGAGGAGACTGATCCTGTCCCTCACACGCCTTCTGTCCACCTCGAGCTTCATCTCGCCGGGACCTCTCCCGCCGATTCCGCCCATGAGCCTCGACATGGCAGTGCCTTTCCCGGTCAGCCTCGGAAGCCTGTATTTAAGTTGTGCGAGTTCCACCTGGACTTTACCGTCCCTGCTGTGGGCGCGCCTGGCGAAAATATCGAGGATAAGCTGCGAGCGGTCTATCACCTTAATTTCAGTAAGCTCCGTAATCGATTTGACTTGTGACGGATTCAGGTCCTGATCGAAGATCAGCATGGTCGCTCCGCGGTTCATCGCGGTTATCACCAGTTCCTTCGTCTTGCCCTCACCCATAAGGTACTTGGGATTGATTTCCTTGGGCCGCTGTATTACCGCATCCAGTACGACAACATCGCTCGAACGTGCAAGTTCTTCCAGTTCGTCGATTGAATCCTCCTGCTCGTATCTGGGTTTGGTGGACACGCTCACCAGTATCGCCCTTTCACGGCGAAGGGTCCTTCCCTTGTGCGCTTCATCAGATACATTAAAGCCTCTCGCCCTTTCCATTTCTTCTTCAAGCCCCTTGATAAAAGGCTTGAAATCGAAACCGAACGTGTAGAAATCCTCGGGAGGCAGGACCTCATAAGGTGTTCCTTCCCTTTGTGGAACAAGATGCGCGATACGGATCCTTCCGGGTTCTCCGTCCTTCAGGCCAATCGCAGCAATCGCGTCGAATCTGAGGAGTGAAAGGTCGGTCAGGTCATCGCGGTTCAGAGGTTCATCGTTCAGATGGGTATGGATGAACCTGAGACCCCGCAAGGCCTTTCTTCCGATAGGATAATCTTCAAGGGACGGGATGAAGATGCCTTTTGCATCTCCGATGATCACATGCGTTACGGCCCCTTTTCGTGAGATCAAAACGCCGATCTGCCGGTTCAGTTCAGAGGAGAGGCCGGCAAGATATTTTCCGAGCTCCTGGGTAATAAGATCTTCATGGACGCGCCTGCGGTAGATTCTCTCCAGCGCGTATATCTGGCTGCCTTTAAGGCCCGTAAGTTTTCCGTAAATTACTGCTATCGAAACCTCCTTAAAACAATTTGTATCTTTATTTTACCACATGGATCATTGAGCAGAAAAAAAACACCGGGGATAAGTCTTCAGTTATTGGTTTAAAGCCGTCATTGCGAGCATCTCATCCCCTGCCCTGTTGGGGGGAATCTAGCTAAAATTATCCCCGCGTGTCATTGCGAGCCCGGTCTCATCGGGCGCGGCAATCTCCGGTTTGGGACAACAGATTGCCTCGGCTCAGCCTCGCAATGACAGACTAAGTCAGAGGTGTGTCCAGCCTTATAATGCCTTTTTGTATCGCAAATTTTATCAGCTCGGCCTTGGAGTGCATATCCAGTTTTTCAGAGATATTGGTATGATGAGCAACAGCGGTCTTGACGCTGATCCCCAGGACGGATGCGATTTCCTTGTGTGTATTGCCTTCCGCAATAAGTTTCAATACCTGTTTTTCCCTGTCCGTCAGCAGGTCATATGGATCGGCGACTTCTCTTGTCCTGCCTACATAGCCGTCGATCACCTTGGAAGCAACCGACGAGTGGAGATAGGATTCTCCCTTTGCCACCGCCCTTATCGCAGCTATAAGTTCTCCCCCTACGGCTTTCTTCAGAATATAACCCGATACATTCGCTTTGAGAAATCTGCTCACGTACTCTTTATCGTCATACTGGCTCAGGACGATCACCTTGATATCGGGGTGTGTCTTCTTGATCTCGAGAGTGGCCTCGAGCCCTCCGAGTCCAGGCATCGCAATATCCATCAGGATGATATCGGGCTTCAGTCTGTTTGCAGCATCTATCGCCTCCGTACCGTCCGAGGCTTCACCGACCACCTCCACGTCCTCATACAACTTCAGAAGAGCCATGATCCCTTCTCTCACAAGGGCATGGTCGTCGACTATCATGACCCTGATCTCAGACATCCTGGATCTCCAGGGACTTTACGGGGATCCTGATCGTAATATGCGTACCGGCACCTACGACGGAGCGGATATTGACCGTGCCGTCGAGCAGCGACACCCGCTCCCTCAGACCCAGCAGTCCGTATCCGGAATGCACTCCGGGATCGGAATCCCTGAGTACATTCTGTACATCGAACCCTATGCCGTCATCGTTGATTTTCGCCGTCACGTGGGAATTATCCAGAGACAGCGACACCATAACGCTGGAAGCCTGCGCGTGCTTGTAAATATTGATGATCGTCTCCTGTATTATCCTGAAAAAGGCGAGGAGGGCCTTGTCGTCGACGGCCGAGTTGCCGTTAGTCATGAATTCATGGAATGAATTGCTCGTATGCAACTGATACCGGACACCCTTTTCCGTGAGATGCCTCTCGATAAGCCAGCGCACGGCGGACTCGAAACCCAGATCGTCGAGGACAGGTGGACGGAGATCCTGGATAAGCCTGCTGATGCCGTCAAGCAATTGCGCCACCTTTCTCTGGAGTTCGGAAATATTTTCGGGAGAAAGCTCGTTTCCTTCCAGGGCTATCGCCGCGATCTCTATAGACATGCCCAGTGCTGCGATGGACTGGCTCGTCTCGTCGTGGAGTTCCCTCGCGATCCTTTTCCTCTCCTCTTCCTGTGCCCTGATGAGCTTCTGCAGCAGGAGCGAGAGTCGTCTCCGGCTCTGCTGGAGTTCTTCGGTCCTCTCATGGACCCTGCTTTCCAGTTCGGCATTATATCTCTCGAACCTGTCGCGGGAGTCTGAAAGTCTCTGCCGCATAACCTCGAAACGCTCACTCAGGATCCCGATCTCATCCCGCGACACCGCCTTTACAGGCTCTTTCAGGTTCCCTTCGGCAATCCTGTTCGCTGCGGTGATAAGGGACTTGATCGGATTGACGATGCTTCTGCTCATCCCAAGCGCGAGGAGGAGGGCCGTCCCGGTAGATATAATACCGAGGATCAGGAATTTTTTCTTGAGATCAGACGAAGGTGCAAAGACCATGCGCTCGGATTCTCTCACGGATATGCCCCAGGGGGCTTCGGAGAGCGGGGAAAAGGCCAGCATATCTTTTGTCTTCTGCAAATCCTCACCGGCAGGCCTTCCGTCTTCCTCATGACAGCGGTGGCATTCCATGACTGCGCTCTTCTTTGCGGCAATGAGATTGCCCAGAACCTTGTTTCGGTCGCTGCAGGTGAAAACACGTACGGGGTTGTTCGAAGCAATGACTACCCCATAGCCGTCCACCAGTTCGATGATGGTATTCTCATTCGTGGGGATCGTCTTTATAATATTCGTCAGTATATAATTGGTGGGATTGATCTCACCTCCCACGGCTCCGATAGTATTTCCGTCTTTATCTTTTAAAGGGACCAGAACGAATATGACCTTTCTGTTAGTGCTCTCCTCGGTATAAATGTTGGAGATGACGGCCTGCTTTTCTTCGATCGTTTTGCGGACATAAGGAATACCCATGAGGTTTCTTTTTTCCATCTGTCCGGGGGGATAAGTGTAGACGATATTCCCCCTCAGATCGAGCAGGAAAATGCCGTCGGTAAATATCGAATACTGGTATGCCGTCCCGAGTGCGTTCTTCTCCGGTCCCCAGTCGCCGTCTTCGAGATCGATTGCGCCCGAGAGCGATATGTCGTAGAGTCTCGTAAGATTCCCCTGGAGAAGACCGTCGGTGTATTTTGCCAGCAGCCCTGCGAGTTCCGCCCGCTCGTCAAGGGCATGCCTGATGCTGTCATGTATGCTCAGGTTACTGATAACCCCCAGGCTCAGGAGGATCACAATAACGCTGATCATTGTCGCAACAATGATTTTCTTCTGCATGGAATTCCTTTATCCAGTATAACAAAGAGTTTCAAGGGGTGACAATGATCGGCACGTCCGGGTAGTGTCCTAGGACACTACCCACGTCCGGTAGGGCATATATTGTCGCAGATTTTTGCCGGGGTGGCTGAAGCAGGGGCACCTCTTTGTGGCGACCTGCCACCGTATCAGGGCGACCACACAGGGTCGCCCCTACAATCCGTTAAACGGAAAATCCTTCCCTCAGGCCCGTTTGAGGGTCTTGCCGAGCGCGTCTTCAGCGGGGCTTTCTTCCTTTTCTTCCCTTTCCCCATGCCGATCACCGAGTTTCACCCCGAAGAGCCTCTCGTACTCAAGGGGATGCTCGTGGATCATCCTCTCTTTGGATATCTTTCCCGTGAAGATCGTCGTATCCAGGGGGAAGACCTCAGGGCTGAAGACCGAGTTATAGATATGCCATATGATAATGACCAGGAAAGCCAGCATGGCCTCATTCGTATGGG
>JBECKU010000230.1:0-8153 GCA_040235385.1 Candidatus Sulfobium sp.
ATCGAAATAGCCTTCGTAAAATTTCGTGTCGTCGTAAGTATTATCGTAGCAATATGAATAATCGGTAGTATAGGTAAGGCCGGTTGTTGTATCCACGCAGGAATAGGTCTCTCTTGTTAATGGATCGGCGCTGTATGCAGGATCGTACATACTCGCCGAATTGTCCAGCATGAGGAGAAGATTGGGCTGGATTCCTCCGACTATAAAAGGGGGCACAATGCAGTAATCGTTCATATCGGCAGCGAAGGCCGGCAGAGCCAACGCCGGTAATATAAGAATCCAAAAGACAGTAAGAAGCTTGCCTCGCATCTTCATTTTGTCAACCCCCGATATCCTTCGGTATTCGCATTGCTACCTCAATGTAGCAAGTCCCGTACCAGCAAATTCTTTCAAAGACGGCTCTGGAATTTCTTTTTAATACAATTTGTTATGTGCTTTACACTTGTGATTGTCCATGAAATTTATGTAATCGCCGCTATACAATGTGTAAAGAATTACATCCACGCCACAGGAAATCCTTCCGTGCCGTTAACCAACCATTTGGTCCTTTCCTTTTCCAGAATGAATTTCATATGGCCCGGTTCCGCCGCGTCCCCGAGAAAATATCCTCTTTCCTGACCGTAACTCGCGATCACCCTGACGTCGACGGAAGCGGTGGCCTTTTTATCGTTGATCTCAAGCTCCGTTATTGTATATTCGAGCTCGATATCGTCAATCTGGGCGAAGGCCCTCTCCATCAGCTTCTTTAAATAGAGGTAGCTTAAACCGTGCCCGTCCTTATAATTGAATGAAACTTTTGACATGAGCTCATCCAATTGTTCGGCCTCGATGGCAGAGGCCCCATCCCTGAAGAGCTTCCTTATTCTGTTTTCGTCAGAGGGCCAGAGGAAATAGACCATGACGGGCAAAAGGAGGAGAACAACGAGTAACGCTATTGATTTCCTGCTCAAGTGACCGCCTTTATCCCTTCCTCGATAATATCGAGCATTTGCTCCAGCTCCTCTACGCTGACACTCAGCGGTGGCATGACTATGATTACATTCCCGATGGGCCTTATGAAGAGTCCTTTTTCCTTTGCGTAATTCGCCACTCGCCATCCCATCTTTTCCTCCCAGTCGTAAGGTTCCCCGGTATTTTTCTCCTTCACGAGTTCAATACCCGCCATGAGGCCCCTGTTCCTTGCTTCACCCACATGATCCAGTCCTGATATTTCAGCCAGTCTCTCCTCAGAAAGTGAGATCATCGGCTGAATCCTTCCCAGCGTATCCTCCTTTTCGAAGATATCGAGGCAGGCGAGAGCGGCGGCACATGCCAGGGGATTGCCCGTATAGGAATGTCCGTGAAAAAAGGTCTTGAGCTCTTTGAAGTCACCCAGAAAAGCTTTATAGACCTCTTCCGTGGCTAAAGTTACCGCAAGGGGCAGGTATCCCCCCGTGATCCCCTTGGAGAGGCAGATGATGTCGGGGACCACTGCTTCGTGTTCGCATGCAAACATCCGCCCCGTCCTTCCGAAACCGGTAGCGATCTCGTCGGCGATCATGAGGACGCCGTATCTGCTGCACAGGTCCCTGACGGCCTTCAGATAGCCCTCCGGGAAAATGATCATGCCCCCCGCAGCCTGGACGAGCGGCTCGATTATCAAGGCAGCAATCTCGCGATGATGCTTCTTTAGGATGCTATCCATCTCTGCGACACAGGCAGAACCGCAATCCTGCGGATTTCTCCCTGACCCGCACCTGTAGCAGTAAGGAGACGGCGCCTTGAAGGTCTTGAAGAGAAGGGGGCCGAAGACTTTATGGAAGATATCCACGCCGCCCACGCTGACCGCCCCGAGCGTATCGCCGTGATAGGCGTTCGTCAGGGAGAGGAAGCTGTTTTTCCCTTCGACGCCTTTGTGTATCCAGTACTGGAAGGCCATTTTCAGGGCTACTTCGACAGCGGTGGAACCATTGTCGGAATAGAAGACCTTTGCAGGGGAGGGCATTTCCGCCTTTACCCCTACCTGCTGCGCCCGTCCCGAAGAGGGCAACCACGAGGAATTGCCCATACAGTTGAAGGACCGTCCCATTATCCCGATTATCCTCTCAGCCAGTTTGATCGCCGGGACATTGCTCAGACCCAACAAGGTGGAGTGGGAAATCTTTCCGATCTGTTCCCTGATAGCGTCGTCGATCTCTTTTCTTCTGTGGCCGTGGATGTTAACCCATATGGACGATACCCCGTCGAGATACCACTTGCCGTCGATGTCCTTTATACGGCAGCCCGACCCTTCTTCTATAATTGTCGGGGTCCCGGCTGCCCAGTCCTTCATCTGGGTAAAGGGATGCCAGATGTATTTTTTGTCGGTATCTTCGAGATATCTCTTGTTTTCCATAGTCTGTCCAGACGGACCTTTATGACAGTAGTTCAGCCACTATGAGGGTGCTGAAAAACTCCTGTATGGTCATTGCGAGGAGCAGTTTCTGCGACGAAACAATCTCTCGCCGATAGATTGAATTAGAGGCAAGATTGCCGCGCTTCGCCGCAATGACAAAAAAACGACTTTTTCAGCAGCCTGCCGGTCCACAAAGTTTCCCTTCTTCGTGTCTATCTGTCTTGTTTGCAACAGTCGCCCTTATCCAGATCCCGGTTTGCCTGTATGCTTTATGTATGCCGCGAGGCCGGGAAGCCCCCCCAGAAATACCGAAAAGAACCATGAAAGCGACAAAGATGTGGCCGCCTCGGGTCTCACGCCGATGAGTCCCAGCAGAAGTACAAAGGCGCCCTCCCTCACCCCCAGGCCGGATATGGATATCGGGACGGACGTGACAGTGATAATGATCGGCAGGAATACGAAGAGTATGAGCAGAGGGATGTCCGCACCCATTGCAAAGGCAAGGATACCGACCCCGCCGAAACAGAGGACCTGCACAATAAGGGACAGCACTATCGCTTTTATGATGATATCCTTTCTTGATTTAAGGACAACGAAATATTCGTAAAATTCCGATACGGTTTTGAACCTGCGCCCGAGGCGCAGACCGAAGAAGAGCAGACTCCCCGTGATAAAAGCGGCAAGTATAACCGGCATCGCCCATTTGTAGGGAGAATCTCCGAAATACGGCAGGGCAAATGGAAAAGCCGCTATCCCTATGATCATGAGGCTCACAAACCCGAGGTACCTGTCCATGAAGACGGATGCGAGGGTAAGGCTCAGCTTCTTTGCGTCCTTGTTCAGATAATACGCCTTCACCAGATCCCCTCCGATCAGACCCGGGAGAAAGCTGCTGAAAAAACTGCCTATGAGATAGAGCGGAAAAAGCTTCCTGAACCCGAACCGCTCGGGTAGGAGAAGTTCCCATCGGAGGGTCGATATCATTTGGGCTGCTAAATAGATCGCGGCAGCCAGAAAAAAATAGAATATACCGATCTTCTTTATCATGGATGCGATCTGCCCCGCGTCGGTCTTCGATAATATGATGTAAAGCGCCCCTGAACTCACCACTACTTTCAGAAGGAAGAAAAGGACTTTTTTCACTCCCCGATCACCTTCTTGATCACATATATCGGTTTTTTCTGTGTTTCATGGTACACCCGGACCATCATCTCTCCCAAAAGTCCCATACCGATGAACTGGATGCCCACGATAATGAGCAGCGCTCCAAGAAGGAGAAGGGGCCTGCCGCCGATATCCTTCCCAAGAATAATTTTTTCCAGACTCAGGTAAAAGGAGACCAAAAAACCCGCGAAGGCGCTCACCAGACCTATCGGTCCGAAAAACTGCAGGGGTCTGGTAGAAAAACTGAGCATGAATTTAACAGTGATGAGGTCGAGGACTACCTTCATGGTCCGGGAGATCCCATATTTGGATTTTCCCTTCAGCCTCGGATGATGGACGGTTTCCACTTCCGCGATCTTGACTCCATAGAGGTTCGCCACCGCCGGAATGAACCTGTGCATCTCTCCGTAGAGCTTCAGGTTTTTTATCACTTCCCTCCGGTACGCCTTCAGTGAGCATCCATAATCGTGGAGGTTCACGCCCGTAACCTTGCTGATCAGCTTATTGGCGATGAGCGAGGGGAGCTTTCTCGAAAAGAAGGGATCTTTCCTGTCCTTTCTCCAGCCGCTTACGATGTCGTAGTCACTGACGAGTTCGAGGAGCTTTGGGATATCTGTCGGGTCATTCTGGAGGTCGCCGTCCATTGTGACGATAATATCGCCCCGCGCATAATCGAAGCCTGCGGCGAAGGCGGCCGTCTGACCGAAGTTTCTCCTGAGACTCAGGATAACGGCATTATGATCTCCTTCCCTGACCTTCTCCAGAAGGTCGAGCGTGCGGTCGGAGCTGCCGTCATCCACATAAATGATCTCGTATTCCCTCCCGGTTGAGTCCAGCACAGCCTTCACACGCCTGTGCAATTCTCCCACATTATCTTCTTCGTTATAAAGGGGTATAACAACTGATACGGTCATTAAAATCTCTCCGGAATAATTGGTTCAACGCCCCTGAAATCATAACACTTAAACACGGTCGATTTCATTATTTTGTTCTGTTCCGTCTGCAGTTCGAACTCTTTTTCCTCACACCTTCCGAAAGCCGCTCTCAATTGCTGAGGCAATGGTTTGATCCCCGTACGGACAAAAATCGCGTTTTGACCGATGAGATTTTCAAGACCAGGCCACAGGTCGTACTGGTTCATCCTTCGTCCGAGATTCACACAATATGTCACCGGCTGCCCCTTCACATAAAAAGCGAGCTCGCTTGCGACCTGATACTTGTCGGAAAAAATAAAAACCGGTCCCTTCTCCTTCATCTCCGAATAGACAGAGCTTACCTACTTTCCGAGTTCTTTCCAGCCCACCAGTCGTGCAGTAAGGTCTTTATCAGACGGCAAATGGAGCGCAGCCGGAAAGTGGGCAAAGGCAGTCACTATTGCCGCCAGCAGAAAAGCCGAGACCATAAAAACCTTTCCCATCCTTCCCGTATCACCCAATTTCCTAACATAAAAGGCGGAAAAAGCGATGAACCCCGCAGCATAGGCGGGAAGCGCCCAGTTCGCCTGTACTTTTCCCTGAAGACTTTTGATTATGAAAAAAAGAAGGACCGGGATGGTGAACCAGAAGAGAAAGGCACCCTCTTTGCTCCGTCTCAGTTTCACCACCGCCACGGACATCATCACAAAGAGCACCGGCGTTATGACGCCCAGCTGCGAGCCCAGAAATTCAAAGAAATATTTTGGCGTGATCCTCAGCCCGTCATAAAAGTGCGCCTGTCCGGCAGTATGTTTTATAGTGACCCACCCATGGCCCGCGTTCCAGAATATGACGGGGCTGAAAACCAGGATGCCGGTAATCAAAGCGACATAAGGCCCGCCGGTAAAGAGGTAGCGCCTCGCTTCCTTCGTAAATATCATGTACAAAAAACCCGAGAGATAAAAGAAGACCATGGTGTACTTAGTCAGCATGCCGAGGCCTATGGAAATGCCGAGGGCGAGCCAGTAAAGGGAACCGGATGTTTTGAAACCATTTGTCACTGGACGCTCCTCCACAGCCTTCCAGAACAGGTAAAGAGAAAGCACCCAGAAGAAGATGAAAGGTGAATCGATGGTGAGCAGGACCCCGTATACCGAGTAGAGTGGCACCAGATTCACAAGGAGCGCCGCGGCCAGCCCCGTCTTTCCATCATACATGTCCCGTCCGAGCCGGAAGATCAGGATGCTGCTCACTGCGAGGAGGAGCACCGAGAAGATCCTGACCCCGAAAACATTGTCGCCGAAAAGAGAAGTCCCCGCAAAGATGAGATAAGAGATCACAGGCCCCTTGGAATAGTAGCTCCAGTCGAGCCGTCTCGACCATTCCCAGTAGTGTGCCTCATCAGGGCTCAGATCGAAGGGACCGGTCAGGATATAATAGATGCGAAACAGAGAAAACAGAATAATGACGAGAAAGAGCGCACCCTCCCAGGACTTTTGGTCATAAATCCTTCTTACCCACCTGAAAAGGTAAACCGAGCCGACGGCCGCGGCTGCGCCAAGGGCCATTCCTGCAACAACATCGGACGGATAATGCACTCCCACGTAAACCCTGGAGAGACCTGTCATCACTGCCGCGAGGATGAGAAGGAAAGACAAAAGCTCCCTTCGCAGTAAAAAGAAAACAGCGGCGAAGGCGAAGGAGTTTGCTGCATGGTTGGAAGGCATGGAGAAAGAGCCACCGCAGCCCACGAGAAGATTAATATTCTCGAACACGGCGCAGGGCCTCTGCCTCGCAAAGATGTCTTTCATAACATGCCCGGCTCCATCCGCAAACGCGACCGCGATCAGCGAGAGGGCGAGCGCCGTAAACGCCTTCCCCCGGGATTTGATCAATATGGCCGCCGCGAGGGGCAGAAATACGAGTTCCGTATGCTTCGTGACAAAAGGCATCAGTGTGTCGAAAAAACTGTTCTGGATGCCTTTATTGAGAAGAAAAAATAACGCTGTATCTGCTTCAGGAAGACCCATCGAGGATTTCTCTGACCTTCTTGCGCAGATCTTCAATGCCGAAAGGTTTTTCGATGAAATTGTCGGGCCCGCCGCCATCGGCGGAACCGCTCATCCTTAAAATCTTTATTGTAGGGGAACTCTGCCTTACCTTCTCGATGATATCGGAAAGCGAGTCTTCTTTCATATGAACATCCGTGATAAGGAGATCGAAGGGCACGCCGTCCCTGAGGACTTTCTCGAGCTCCTTCATGTTTTGGGCCTTCGCGAGGACGTATCCCACCTTCGAAAGGGCTTTTTCTACCGCCGTCGCTATGAGATACTCGTCGTCGACAACTAGTATCCTTTCAGACATCGGTATAATGTAACACGTAAGGGGTCGATAGTAAAAGAGTGAGGCGTCCTGAATCCGGTCCCGGTCGCTAATCTTCAATCAACTGCCATTCAGCGTATCCTTTTTTCCTATCCCCGATTTTTCTTCCTTTCATCCGGACGGCGGTTTTCGAAGGGTCGGTTTTCAGTGTAATATATGCCCTCACAATGTTTGCTATCGTAGCCTCCTGAAAGATCAATTCAGAGCCGTCCTGGAGCAGTATCCTGGTCCTTATGTGTTTGTGTCCGGCCGGTACTTCAACAAAAGCCTCACTTACATCTTCATTCGCGATCTTCATGAAGAGTCCCCCATTTTTCCAGTTTTTCCTCTATGAAACGTATGATCACCTGATGCTCTTCCACGCCTCTTCCGGTAATGTTCATCGGCCCACCAAAGGCGAAATGGACTCTCTTTCTCTTGTCTATCGGCCCGAAATCCTTCAGGTATTTCCCTATCTTCCATGCGTCGGTCTTAAGCGCTGTCGGTATCACGGGCACATCCGCCTTCAGTGCAAGTTTTATTCCGAGCGTATTGAACTGTTCGGGATCGAAACCGACCGAACGGGTACTCTGGGGAAATATGACAAGAGAGACGCCGGATGCAAGTTTATTTGAGCCTCCCTCGAGCACCGTCCTCAAGTCCTGGCGCGGATTCTTTCTGCCTACAACGATAGGGTCCCTGGAACGCATGATATGGCCGAATACAGGTGCGGTCAGCAGACTTTCCTTGACGACGAAGGTCACAGGTTTCACAGGTTGAATGATCGAGGGCAGAATAAATGTTTCGAGCGCACTCATATGATTGGAAATAAAAATAGCCGGACCGTCCACTTTTCTTATATTGTCCATACCGGTTATTTCGATCTCCACGCCGACATTCTCGAGCGCCTCAAACATTTCAAGGCTTCCCTTGACCCAGTCCGAGCCGTCATAACGTCCCCCTTTCGCCTTCGAGGCATTCCTCCATATGATAGAGAAGATCTGCGGGTAAAAGGTGAATTTGGGGCCCAAAAAGACCCTGGAAATGAGCGAGCGTGACCGGTGCCGGTCCGTTTTATATGTGCCCTTATCCGCTATTGGCAAGATTTTCTCTTCACTCCCTTAGAAAACAAAAGTCCATAGAATGAAACAAACTTTCAGAAATTAACCACGGAGACACATAGGAAAATCAATGATAAGAAATGAAAATAAATATCGTTCCTTCAGTCTTTCTCCGTGTCTTCGTGTCTCTGTGGTGAAAAATTCTTGATTCCAGTCGGTACGAGTCGTTCCGAGCTGTGCCGGGTTAGGTCCTCTTTCCGGCGGCCCATCGTCCTATCT
>JBECKU010000384.1:0-1002 GCA_040235385.1 Candidatus Sulfobium sp.
ACCCGGCGGTGATTGCCGATAACGTCGGTGACAACGTCGGTGATTGCGCCGGCATGGCAGCTGATCTGTTCGAGACCTATGCGGTGACCACCGTGGCGACCATGTTGCTGGGTGCCTTGATGGTCACTGGAGAGAATGCAGTCAATGCCGTGACCTATCCGTTGGTGCTGGGTGGTGTATCCATTGTCGCTTCCATCATCGGTACCTTCTTCGTGAAGGCGCGCGAAGGCGGCAAGATCATGAACGCGCTCTATCGTGGCCTGATCGTTGCCGGTGTGCTGGCAGTGCCCGCCTTCTACGTGGTGACAACACAGATGTTCGGCGAAGGCATCATGATCGGCGACGCGATGATATCCAGCATGAGCCTGTTCTACGCTTCGCTTATCGGCCTGGCGCTGACTGCGGCCATGGTGGTCATCACCGAGTACTACACGGCCACGGAATTCTCACCGGTACGCCACATCGCCGAAGCCTCGACCACGGGTGACGGCACCAACGTCATTGCCGGTCTGGGTGTTTCGATGAAAGCCACTGCGGCACCGGTGCTTGCAGTCTGCGCCTCCATCTGGGGTGCATACGAGTTCGCGGAACTGTACGGCATTGCGGTCGCTGCCACGTCCATGCTGTCGATGACCGGCATCATTGTCGCGCTGGATGCCTATGGACCCATCACCGACAACGCCGGTGGCATCGCCGAAATGGCCGAGCTGGATGAAAAAATCCGTAACATCACCGACCCGCTGGACGCCGTTGGCAACACCACCAAGGCGGTCACCAAGGGCTATGCCATCGGTTCCGCCGGCCTCGCGGCGCTGGTGCTGTTCGCCGACTACACACACGGTCTGGAGGCAGAAGGTCTCCACCTGAGCTTCGAGCTGTCCGACCACATGGTCATTATCGGCCTGTTTATCGGTGGCCTGATCCCCTACCTGTTCGGCTCCATGGCGATGGAAGCGGTTGGTCGCGCGGCCGGTGGCATCGTAAATGAAGTCCGCCGCCAGT
>JBECKU010000363.1:0-1170 GCA_040235385.1 Candidatus Sulfobium sp.
GTTGGAGCCAATGAGAAGAATTACCACCTGTTGAATGTTAATCTCAACAGGGATTTCACCGTAACGCAGATCGGAGATTTGCGGCAGATAACAGCAGAGGATCCCTGTCCTGCATGCTCCGGTGCAATAGAATTGACCAAGGGTATCGAGGTGGGGCATATTTTCAAGCTGGGCGACAGTTACAGCAGGGCATTGAGCGCCACCTTCCAGGACAGCAACAGCGACGAACGCAACTTTATCATGGGATGTTACGGCATTGGTGTCAGCCGCACAGTTGCTGCTGCAATTGAACAGAACCATGATGAAAACGGTATTATTTTCCCGCTGCCGCTGGCCCCGTTCCAGGTAATAATACTGAACCTTGATCCCAGGGATGAGCAAATATCCGATGCTGCGGAGACCCTCTACATGCAGCTGCAGGAGGAGGGTTTCGAGGTCCTGCTCGATGACCGCGATGAACGGCCGGGTATAAAGTTCAAGGATGCAGATCTCATCGGTATCCCATACCGTATCACCGTTGGCAAGCGTTTTGCCCAGGAAGGCGAGGTGGAAGTCCGCACCAGGAAAGACGGTCAGACAAAGAGCCTGGTGCTGGCCGATTTAGTTCCGCATATTGTTGACTCAGTCCGCTCGGAACTGGCAGGAACGCTGGAATAGGGAAATTCTTAATTTTGAATTCTTAATTTTGAATTACTTCTGAAGGGATGCAGGATTTTAACCATATAAAAGAGCTTGCCCGGGGCTATCTCCAGGAAGAATCACTCGAACCCCTGGAAAAGGCTTATACCTTTGCCGAAAAGGTGCATGGTGACCAGGTGCATCCCACCTCGGGCCAAACCTATATCTCCCACCTTCTTTCCGTAGCCGAGATCCTGCTTTCCATGAAGCTTGACCTGCAGACGGTACTCTCCGGCCTGCTGCATGGAACCCTGAAAAGGGATCCCTCTCTGTCCATCAAGGAAGTGGAAAAGGAGTTCGGTAAAGACGTGGCCACCATTGTCCGCGGTACCACCAGGATTACCAATGTCCAGTTCAACAGCCGGCTGACCTACCAGGCTGAAAATGTCAGGAAGTTGCTCCTGGCAATGGCATCGGATGTCCGGGTTCTGCTGGTGAAGCTTGCTGACCGGCTGCACGACATGCGTTCATTTGTATTGGATGATAAGGAGC
>JBECKU010000163.1:0-5066 GCA_040235385.1 Candidatus Sulfobium sp.
GTCATTCCAGCGTCAGCCCGGCTGATCCGCCAAGGAGAAGAGGAGACCCGATTGCTGCCTCGACAATGATGGTAAATGGATTTTCCTGAAGAGCCTTCATGCAACCGAGCGGATCATAAAAAATATATTTTTCTCTGTTCTTCCCGTCTCTGTGGTTAATTTCTCATTTATCTGTAAGTTTAATTTTCTAATTAATTCCCGTCTACCATCAGGTCAGTTCCGAACATTAACCTCGTTCAATAATGTCCTCGCCACTTCAAGCACTTTCTCCGTTCCAAGATTCTCCATGCACAAAGCACCGGGACATGTCCGATACTCGTCTTCCCGGCAGGGCGAGCACGGATAGAGGGATCGCAGAATGCTTACATTTTTCCCCAAAGGCCTCCACACCCTGTGGTCCGTCGGCCCGAAAAGAGCGATGACCGGGGTGCCGAGAGCCGACGCAAGATGCGTCATACCTGAATCGTTTCCTATGAAGAGTGATGAGCCTCTTATCAGAGATGCCGCTTCAGATACGGAGATGTCTGAATAAATCGACAATTCGATTCCCGTCCCGGCAAGATACGCATGTGTCCGTTCCACCATTGTCCGGTCTTCAGCGGGGCCGAATATCAGACGGATTGCAGGAGAATACAGTGAATGCAGCAATGCGGCCAGATCGAGAAATTTATCGAGAGGCCAGCATTTTTTTCTCCCCCCGCTGCCGGGATGGACCGTGACGATCCTTTTCTCCGTCGGATCCGGGAAGGAGCCGCCGGGACTGTCGAGAACCGGCATCTCAATGTCCACGTTTATCCCGGCAAGTTTAAGTTGCTCCGTCTGATAACCGGCAACGTGGTCCTTCCGGTCTTCAGGCGGCACCGTTTCTATATAAATAACCCGGGGCACGTAAGAATAGAGATTCTTCATGAACACTGGGTCCCGCCTTCGCATGAAAACAAATGCCTCGTTTGCATCCCCGAGCAAGGCCCTCAAGTCAGGCGATGCAGCCCCGCCCCCGCTGAAGAGATCTGAAAATATACCGGCCTCGTTAAGGGTCACTTCATCTGCAAGCCGGTTCCGGAAGATGATATCCGCGAGATCCCCGCGGGAGACCAGATGGAGATAACGATCTTTACTGCTTATTTTAATCGCATGGAGTGATGGAAGGGAAAGAATAAAATCCCCGAGAGCGCCCTGATGCCAGACCAGAATTTTTTTCACGCTTTTCTCCGTGAGACGTTCAGGACAGCGGCATGGACACTACGCCAGGGCAAGCATTCTGTCCAGCGCCTGTTTGGCAGGCACCCGGATATGTTCAGGGACTTTAATGAGATAGGTATTTTCTTTCAGCGCTCTCAGTATGCTCCGCAGAGAGGTCTTCTTCATGTTGGGGCAGAGCATGTCTCTCCTAAGCGGATAGAAGGCCTTGCCGGGGTTCTCGATCGTCAGCCTGTGCATGAGGCCGATCTCCGTACCTACGATAAATTCCTTTGCCGAAGAAGACCTTGCGAACCTGAGCATACCGGAAGTGCTCGTTACATGATCGGCCATATCGAGGACTTCCGGCCTGCACTCGGGATGCGCCAGCACCAGTGCGGAGGGATGCTGCGCCCGGGCTTTTACGACATCTTCCGGAGTGACACGTTCGTGCACGTTGCAATATCCGTCCCAGGCGATCACCCGCTTTTTCGTGTTCTTCGCGGCCCACATCGAGAGGTTTTTGTCCGGGATGCAGATTACTTCGTCTCCGGGCAGAGATTCTATGACCTTTACAACATTCGCGGAGGTGCAGCAGATATCGCTCTCCGCTTTTATATCTGCAGTAGTATTCACGTATGCAACTACCGGAACGCCCGGGTACTGCGCTTTAATGTCCTTCAACGTATATTCGGGTGGATATACAAAAGCGGGGGGATTGGGAAAGCCCGGGAAACTCTTTCTTACAGGCCGCGGAGAGTCGACATGGATCATGTCGGCCATGGGGCAAAGGGCCTCGAGCTCAGAAAGAAGCACCGTCTTGTCGGGAGAAAGGATGGATGCGCTTTCCGCCATGAAATTTACGCCGCAAAAGACGATAATATCGCAGTCGATCGTCGTCGCCTTTCGGGAGAGTTCCAGAGAATCACCCACGAAATCGGCGATATCCTGCACCTCATTCCTCTGATAGTTATGAGCGAGGACAATGGCGCGTTTCTTTTCCTTCAGCTCCAGAATATCTTCCCGGAGGGATGCAATATCAACCGTCATTTAAAATTTGGATTTGCCTGCCTTTGCGAGAGATGAATTCGTGAAGAGCACAGTGCCGTCGTCGAGGACAACTTTGTATATCTTACTCGGTGAGGGTATACCGGAAGAGTCAGCGACGTCAAGGTTCTTTTTACCTTTATATCGTGAAAAAACTCTCTTGACATAGTCCCTGGTCTCCGAAATGGGAGGAACGCATCCGTATTTCTCTACTGTCGCCGGTCCCGCATTATAAGCGGCGAGCGCAAGGGTAAGGTCTCCGTTGAATTTTTCAAGGAGGACCCTGAGATATCTCGTTCCTCCTTCTATGTTTTCCTCGGGATCGAAAGGGTTCGTCACGTTCATGTCGTTCGCGGTTGAAGGCATGAGCTGCATGAGCCCGATCGCGCCCTTTCTCGAAACAGCCAGGGAGTCTCCGTTCGATTCGGTCTTGATAACGGCATGGATCAGTTCGGGTTCGATTCTGTATTTGGTTGCTGCCCTGCGAACATACGCGCTATAATTTCCCGTAGTCCCGGAGGGTTTTTGTTCAGGTGGACGGAATTCTTCCCGCGGTTCTTCTTTCACCTTTTCGGGATATCCTCCGACTGGAGCGTCCGTGTAACAAACAACACAGTTTTCATCGACATATCTGTAAATATCTGAAAAAGCCGGAGAGGCCAGAGATAGCAAGAATAATACCATCACGGCTATTTTGTCCATAAAAAATCTTAACATTTACACTCCGAGCTGTCAATATTGACCATGTTCAGATGGCAGGTTTCCGGGCTTGCCGGCCCTATCATGCGCTTGACATTGAGTCCTTCTGTGCTAGCCTTAGAATATAGGCTTTATTTTACCGGAGGTTGTGTGGAGACGGGGAAAGAACGCATCGGTCAGAAGATCGCTTTTCTGAGGGCCGGGTGGTGGATCATACACTTTGCCGGGATAGCGGCGGTTTACGCCCTGGGACATTTTCTGTGGTGACATGCTGAAACATTTTATGAGATTCAGGACGGGCTGGTGGATACTTCATATTCTCGCTGTGGGATTTACTTTTTATCTCGGCCATCTCGTGAAATTTACTTTTTGAGGTGAGAATTCTTTTAGTCGCTTAGAAGATAATTCTTATACAAAATGACAAGAAAATTAACCACGGAGACAAGGGGACACAGAGAACGCATATTCCGGATCGCTTATTTTTCATTATCTTCCTCATCTTCCTCCGTGCCTCCGTGCCTCTGTGGTGATATCCTCTTTGCTTCCGGCTTGTCCGCCGGGGCGGGATTTTCCGGGCTAGGCTCAAGGTGTGACCGGTGAACAGGAAAATACTTCTTATGTCTCTGTTCTTGCTTGCGCTGTCCGGATTGGCGCTCCATTACCGGATACATAGCTTTATGGTCGCCGACAAACTTGACCCCGGGGTCGTGCACTTCGACGGCACGCGCTTCCTGGCATTTGTATTCCCCCTGATCGATGTCGTCGTAGTCACCATGCTCTTTACATCGAGGAAGACCGCCCTCTACGCTTACCTCTTCAACGGGTTGATCGTTATTTACGGAACGGTTTTCATGGCGCATTTTTCGATCGCGGAGATAGCAGCCAAATCTCTGCCTCCGGGCTCATGGCTGCTGAAATCAACGCTGCCGGACATCGGCATCGCCTGGGCGGATTTTTTTGCCGGGAAGGCGCTTTATGATCATTATCTAAAGGGTTGAATAAAGGAGGAATTATGCTGGAGAAAGTCAGGGAAGTAATGGAGGAAATAAGACCCTATCTGAAGGCCGACGGCGGGGACGCCGAGATCGTGGAGGTCACCGAGGACGGCACTGTTAAACTTAAGCTCGTCGGTGCCTGCGGCCACTGCCCCATGTCCACGATGACATTAAAGATGGGGATCGAAAAAAAACTGAAAGAGAAGATCCCCGGAGTGAAAGAAGTAATCGCCGTATGATGCGGCCAGTGGGGTAACGTCAGGAGGAAGCGATGGTGAAAGTACAATCTTTCGGTATGGAGATCCGGCCGTTCAGGACCGCGTCGGAACTCTCTGAACTCGACTCCATGGTAAACAACTTCATCGCCGAAAAGAATGTCGCACGGGTGATATCGGTATCCGATACCGCAACGACCGATGACAAAGGCGAGACCATCGGGTTGGTGAGGGTCCTCTGCTACGAGGTTTAGACCACAGTGGATAGTGGGAATTATCAAATCCGGCGTCGGACAGCGCCGGCAGTTGCAAAAAACGGATTCCAAGGAGGGGATTAATGAGAGCGAGAGATTACTACGAACTTTTCAGGTATCTTTCAGAACAGTATTGCCTTGCTCAGGACAGTGTCGTTTTTGTAGAGAACATAGCAGATTGGTGCAAGGAAAACGGCATCGATGAGCCTGACAGAAATACGCCGATGAAGCTGATCCCGAGGGGTCAGCATCCCTGCTTCATGCTGATCAAGGAAGATATACCGGCGTCGGTCATAGAGGAAAGAGTAAATGCAATGAGCATCAGGGGCCAAGTGAAAAACGTTGCTTTCGACAGGGCCGATATGCTTGATTCTGTCCGGAAAAAACTTGCCTATCTTTTTCTTAGCGAATACGCGATGCACCTTCCGGAGATAAAAGACGACCCCCTGCTGGCTGACGATTTGGCATTCGATATGATGGACAATCTCGGCTATTTTCAGGATGTTAAGAAAGAGTGAGTCAAGCAGGGTAATTGATGCCGCATTTTGGACTGATGGATGAAGACGCCCTGGGACCCGTCGAAGGACCGCTCCAGAGGGCGAAACTCCATATTCGTGGAGGCAGACGCAGGCTGCGCCAGGGGAAGATCTCCGCGGGTGTCGTTACTCTCTATGACG
>JBECKU010000209.1:0-3749 GCA_040235385.1 Candidatus Sulfobium sp.
ATCCAGTATAGCGATTATCAGGGGTATTTCGTCGAAAAAGAAGGTCGTCGAAGTCAAGGGGGTCACGGCTCTGTGAGTGTGAATGACTTCTTCATATTTTCTTCATTAATTTTTATTAATATTTTATAATGATGGGTCTTCGAAGGATATGTTCGTGAAAGTCAGGACGATTTTTTTAAGCATTTTCTTGTTTTTCTCCTTCGCCGCTTTCGCATACGGAGGAGGGAAGTGGGTTACACCTTATGGAGATTATTGCGGCGTGTGCATTACCTACGGGGTCTGCAAGGACGTTTTGCCCCGTAATGTCGCCCTGAAAGCTCTAAATAAATATTACGGGGAAAAGGGCTATCGCGTGGGCGAAGTTCATCTGAAAGGCAGATTTATCGAAGCAGACATTTACAAGAAAGACGTAAAAGTGGATAGAGTGCTTTTCGATCGGAAAACGGGGAGATTGAGGTCTATTTACTAGTCAATTGATTTATGAACTCTCTACGTGCTAAAGGAGAGATATAGTTTTCTCCCTCATTGTCTATTCGCTCCGAGGCTCGACGATACCTCGGAAGAGAAGGACATCGTCGTCCTCTACGGTTTATAATAAAACAGTTGTCGTTTAGTGGTGAGGAGTTGCTGCGACCGACGACAGTGAATAAAGGATGGGAGGATTTAGATAATGGCTTTAGTAAAAGAGGGAGACACCGTCCGTATCAGGTATACGGGCAAGCTCGAGGACGGCACTGTTTTCGATTCTACAGAAGGCGGCGCGCCGCTGGAATTTGTTGTAGGGAAAGGGGAATTTTTGGCCGGGCTTGAGGAAGGTATCCTCGGCATGGCCGAAGGGGATTCCAGAACTATTTACATACCTGCCGAAGGCGGCTATGGACAGCATAAAAAAGAGAGGATATTCGAGTACGACAGGAAAAGGCTGCCTGATGATTTCAAGCCGGAGGTGGGATCTCAGATGCAGATGTACCGCGCGGACGGGATGCCGGTCACGGTTAAAATAGTGGGAATATCCGAGCAGTCCGTCACCATGGATTGTAACCACCCCCTCGCCGGTAAGGACCTTATCTTCGATATCACGCTGGAGGAACTACTGTAGAAAACATTATTTTGAGCGCTCCACTGTTGGATGGTAAACAGGGGTTGCAGGGAAACCGCGGCGGGTCTTCTCGCAGGAAAATCAAGGAAAAGACCGATCTTAAAACCCTTTCCAAGGATGACGTATTCAATGCGTTCAGGGAAAGGGGACTTCCCCGCTTCAGGACCGACCAGCTTCTGCACTGGATATATCGGAAATATGCTTCGGATATAGCTGAAATCACCGAATTTTCCCGAAGTCTCCGTGAGGACCTCGGGAAAGACTTTTTTATCGGCAATCTCGGTATTGAAAAGAGCTTGCGGTCTTGTGACGGGACTGAGAAGATTCTTTTTTCGCTCGAAGACGGCGAGACCGTTGAGAGCGTGCTGATCCCGGACGAACAAAGGCTGACCCTTTGTGTCTCATCTCAGGTCGGATGCGCCATGGGTTGTCTCTTTTGTCTGACGGGAAAACTCGGGTTCATCAGAAACCTCAGGGCCGATGAGATCGTCGATCAGGTGATTGCGGCGGCAAGGTCTCTCCGACCCGGCAGGAGAATTACCAATATCGTCCTGATGGGAATGGGCGAACCACTCGCAAATTTTGGGGAAGTGGCGGAAGCTCTCCGGCGCATGACAGGATTAATGGGAATTTCCGGAAGGCGGATCACTCTTTCCACTTCCGGACTATCGTCGAAGATTGAGGCCCTCGGCGAACAGGCCCCTGACGTGAACCTTGCGGTCTCGCTGAACGCGACGACGGACGAATCGAGAAACTGCATTATGCCCGTCAACAGGCGTTATCCTCTCAAGTCCCTTGTCGATGCATGCAGGAAATTTCCCCTGAAGCCCCGGCGGAGGATCACATTCGAATATGTTCTTATAGACGGCATAAACGATTCCCGGGAAGACGCCAGGCGGCTTGTCAGGCTGCTGCAGGGGTTGAGGTGTAAGATCAATCTCATACCTTACAATCCTCATGAGGGGAGTGACTTAAGCCGCCCCCCTGATAGAAAAATTCTGGAGTTTCAGAAAATTCTATCAGGAAACCACTTGACTGCATTGATACGGGAGAGCAAAGGGCGGGATATCCTCGCGGCATGCGGACAGTTGAAAGCCGGATATTGACCTTAACCCAAAAAGTGCGATAGAAAAATGCTGCTGAAGACGATGCTTATGAAACTCCTGGTTGGATGCAGCGTAAGGTTGATATTTCTCTTTACTTGAAGCCCGATCATCTGATAGCTTAAGCGTACAAACAGTTTCAAAAGAGGAGATTGTCCGGGTGGAAAAAATAATTAATCTTATGATCATTCTCTTCCTCGTTTCGTCCTGCGCGACCATGGGGAGAGAAGACCGCATACAGGAAGCTGAGGCCCATTACAAACTGGGAGTCGCTTACAGCAACGAAGACAAGGTCCAGAAGGCTTTTGTCGAATTTCATAAGGCTTATGAGCTGGACCCCCGGAATAAAGAGGTCCTGAACGCCCTCGGTATCATTCATCTGCTGCAATTCGATGAGCCGACCCAGGCGATCGGCTATTTTGAAGAAGCAGTGAAGGTGGACCCGGAATATTCCGAGGCCTATAATAATTTGGGCTATGCCTATCAAAAGGCGGGCGACTTTGAAAAAGCGATATCTTATTATAAAAAAGCGCTGTCTAATCCCACCTATCCTACCGCGGAAAAAGCATATTATAATATGGGATTTTCCTATTACAGGCTCGGTAAATTCGATTCTGCGCTGAATTCTTTCAAAGAGGCCATAAAGAGGGCCCCCGACCTCTCCCTTGCTTATCTCGGTCTTGCTCTTGTATATAACGCCAAGGGAAAATACGGCGATGCCTCGACCGCGATGACGCAGGCGATCAAATTGAGTCCTGTCTATCGTGGTGACCGGGAGAAAGCCGCCCAGGACTTTGCCGTAAAAAAACTCGGCGCAAAAGGCTACGAAGAGAACGACTACCGGGACTACCTCGAAATACTTAAATATTAAGGGTTATGAAAAAAATATCTGCTTTTTGGTAATTTCGGCACGTCAATTCCACCAATTTATTTTTTCTCAAGCCCCAAATCTGAGAGCCCGGAAAATTTCCAGGATTGCAATTCTTTACTGCCGATACCGGGATCATATATTTTTTCATCCTTTCAATTTCCGTGTTGTTGACACCGCCTACTGTTGGAGATATGATATGGAAAAACCCAGGAGGAGGGAGTATGAAAAAGCTTTTATTCTTATCCGTAGCATCTGTTTTGATCCTGTTTCTCCCTGTTATGTCGTGGGCGGAGATCAGAGAGGGTAGCTTCGAAATCAATCCTTTCGGCGGGTATTCTTTCGGCTCTCAGGAACCGGAGGACAGACCTGCGTATGGTCTCAGGGCAGGATACAACCTGACACGGAACTGGGGGGTCGAAGCCGGATACACGGGCGTCGATTCGAAGGCGGATATAGTTACCGGGGACGTGCTGTATCATTTTAATTCTGAAAAGGCATTTAACCCTTTTGTGCTTGCGGGAATCGGGGGGGCCAATGTCAGACCGTCTCACCACGATAACTATGAAACCGTAGTGGGCGACATCGGGATCGGGTTCAAGTACTTTTTCAATGATACCATCGCCTTCAGGACCGATGTAAGAGATGTAGTCAACAAAATCAATACGGTCTTCGTTAC
>JBECKU010000262.1:0-7206 GCA_040235385.1 Candidatus Sulfobium sp.
CCGTTGAAGTGGCCGTTCTCGACAAATTCGGCAGCGGCGAGTTGTTCTTGCGCGACCTGGCGCTGAAAAAAAGCGACTGGTTCACCGTGGGAATCGCCGACATGACGCTGTCCGGCAATAATACCGACGGACCGGCGGAACTATTAGCCCCGGATAAACCACAATACAGTGAAGACATGAGCCTGAAAGGCCGACTAGGGTTCTATACCAGCGGTAAGTTCAAGAACGGCTGGTCACTGACGGCGAGCGCTGATACGCGGGAAGGACCTATTGACGAGATCTTTTCTAATTTCATGGACAAGTCGCCTGAAGCCCTTTTCCGGCGAATAGATCCGGATTACCATTATCCGACCTTTGGCGATGACAGTACTGTCACGGAAGATGCCCCCACCAATGGCAAGTTCTACGTAAAGGCGAAAAAAGACGAGACTTACGGCCTCTGGGGCAACTTCAAGATCGATTATACGGACAATGATCTTGCCCATGTGGACCGTGGGCTGTACGGTGCCAATCTGCATTACCAGCCTCTTGATACCACCAGTTTCGGTGAGCCGCGCTTGCTATTGGACGGTTTTGCTGCGGATCCGGGTACTGTGGCGGGACGCGATGAATTCCGCGGCACGGACGGGTCGCTCTATTTTCTGCGCCGGCAGGACATTCTGGAAGGTTCTGAGCGCGTACGTATCGAGGTCCGCGACAAGGATTCCGGGATGGTTCTGGGGGTTAAAAACCTGACGCCGGTGCTCGATTACGATATCGACTACCTACAGGGACGCATCCTGCTGGCGCAACCATTGCCCACTACAGCCGAGGACGGCATGCTGGTGAGTACCGGTTCGATCACCGGAAATCCGGTCTTCCTGGTGGTTCGTTATGAATTTACTCCCGGATTTGATGACCCGAATACCCTGGCTACCGGTGGTAGGGTTCATTATTGGTTCAACGACCACGTCAAACTCGGCTTAACCGTCAACCGGGATGAAGAAGATGACATCGAAAAAAGCCTGGGCGGCGCGGATTTGACGATCCGCAAGTCATCGGCATCGTGGATCAAGCTCGAAACTGGACGTACCAAAGGTCCGGGCCTGACCACAACGATCTCAAATGACGGAGGTTACGACTTCGCCACGTTAGATTCCTTAAACAATAACGAAGTCGAGGCTTCGGGCTATCGCCTCGATGCCAGTTTAGGCTTTAAGGACATTTTTGAAAACGGGCGCGGCAATGTCACTTTTTATCTGCAGGATCTCGAGGCCGGTTATTCGGCTCCGGGCAAGGTAACCGCCCACGATCTGACTCAATACGGCGGGACTATGGATCTGCCTTTTACTGACCATATGGGCGCACGTTTAAAATTGGACAAGCAGGTTGAACAAGAAGGCCTCGACACCGAAGCCGGCGAGCTGGATCTCGATTACAGGATGGGTGAACACTGGACCTTGAGCTCGGGTGTGCGTTACGACAACCGTGAAGACAACTCAGCGATAGTACCCGTAACCCAGGAAGAGGGTGATCGTACGGATGCAGTGGCCCGGTTGAAGTTCGATTCCCGTGCACAATGGTCGACCTACGGTTTCCTCCAGGGAACGGTTCAAAAGAGCGGTAACCGCGAGGAAAACGATCGAATCGGTGCCGGTGGAAGTTGGCGTTTGACCGACAAGTTCAACGTCAACGGTGAGATTTCCGGTGGTGATCTCGGAACAGGCGGCAAACTCGGGACCGAGTATCTGTATTCCGACAAAACCACGCTGTACAATATTTATACCCTCGAAAACGAACGAACCGATAATGGTCTGCGTGCCAGGAAGGGCAATATGACTTCCGGTTTCCGAACGCGTTATTCGGACAGCGCCAGTGCCTATTTCGAAGAACGGTACACCCACGGGGATGCTCCAGAGGGTTTGATGCATTCTACCGGCGTAAAACTTGCGCCTTTCGACCGATTAAATGTTGGTGCCAACATCGACATAGGAACCCTCAAGGATCATTACACCGCGGCCGAACTCGAGAGAAAAGCTCTGGGCTTGAGTATTGGTTATGGGTTCGACAAGCTGAAAATAGCCAACTCGGTAGAATATCGAGTCGACAACATCGAAGACCCGTACACCGCCAGCTTCTCAAAACGCACCTCCTGGCTGTTGAAAAACAGCTTAAAATACCAACTATCCGAAGATTGGAGGCTCATCGGTAAATTCGATTGGGCCCAGAGTGAGAGTTCCATGGGAGATTCCTATGATGGCGATTATACGGAAGCGGCCCTGGGTTATGCGTATCGCCCTGTTCAAAACGACCGTTTAAATGCGCTGTTCAAGTACACTTATTTCTACAATGTTCCGGCGACCGACCAGTTGACCGGTACGAGTACAGTGTCCGATTTTGCTCAGCGAAGCCATATCGTATCAGCGGATGCCATGTATGACCTGACGCCGCATTGGACCGTAGGAGGCAAGTACGGCTTCCGCTATGGCCAGGTTGCTATGGATCGAGAAAATCCGGAGTTCTTCGTCAGCCGGGCCCATTTGTATGTTCTGCGCGCGGACTGGCACTTTATATACCGCTGGGACGCACTAATCGAGGGACGTATGCTTGATTTGCCCGACGCGCAGGATAGCCGTAGCGGGGTGCTAGTGGGATTATACCGCCATTTGGGTAATCATTTCAAGGTGGGGGTCGGCTATAACTTCTGTGATTTTTCGGATGATCTGACCCAGCTGGATTATAAACATCAGGGTCTGTTCATCAATCTGATCGGGAAGTTCTAGAAATTTGAGGCCTTTGCTTGGCCCTCCATTTCAAGGCACAAGCACGCAGGCCCTATTGGGATAGAAATATGGAATACTGGAATTTTGAGAAATCGAAATATTATGTGAATAAGGTTATTAACCAAATTTTTCTTAGATCGGTTGAAAGCCGTTCAACCCATTATTCAAACATTCCATGAATTTTTGAGATGTGAGGAGGCCGACATGAATTGCTGGCTGAGGGGAGTTATTTTAGGAATTTCAGTGCTTATTTTGAGCGTCGCCGCTTATGGGCAGGAAATTTCCAAAGAACAGATCAAGGGACTGGATGAGCAGGTTCAGGAAATCAAGAGCGATGTACTGTCCATTGCAGCGGAGCTGAATCAACTTGAAGAGAAGCTGTTGTATCCGTCCAATACGCAGGTCGCGGTATTCGTATCACTGGTTCAGGGAGAAACCTTCCGTCTCGACTCGGTCGATATCCAGTTGGACGGCAAGCCTGTCGCCCATCATATTTATACCTTCAAGGAACTCGAAGCTCTACAGAAGGGGGGGGTGCAGCGCATTTATACTGGCAATATACGGTCAGGTGACCATGATCTGGAGGTATCTGTCATCGGCAAATCATCGGGAGACGGAGATTTGATAAAAACGAACCGTTTCAAGGTCAATAAGGATGTAGGGCCAAAGATAGTGGAAATATCCTTGGCCTCGCAAAGTATTACCCTTAAGGATAGGTAGTCTATGTACAGGCTGTTTATTATATTAACATTTTTGGTATTCTCTGTGTCCTCGGCTACGGCTGGTACAACAGCTCCGAAAGAGCTGAAAGATCTCTATTTCGGAGAGTCCTTGTACGATGCTTTTCAGGGGGACTGGTTCGATGCGATCTCCAGACTCGACACCGAGCTTGCGCAGCACTATGGGCTTGATGAACCCAAACGCGATTCGCTGTATTACCATATCAACCAGGCTGAGTTTGCCGTGGGTGATTTTGAGCTGGCCTATAGGATGCATCAGCGTGCAGGTCGCGCTATTAAGGCGGTCATCGAGGGCAACGTCAAAGAACCCGTACGAAACGAGGCCATCTTCCGCCTGGCACGGATCTATTTCCAGAAAAATCAACCGATCAATGCCCTCTATGTAATAGAGCGTATAAAAGGGGCTGTTCCGGAAAAGATTCAGGATGATCTGGCATTCTTGCGCGCGCAAATCTTGATAGCAAACGGCCGATTTGAAGAGGCTGAAAGTATTTTGAAAGACCTCCAGAATGCAAAAAGCCTGGAAGGCTTTAGCACCTATAATCTGGGAATTGCGCTAATCAAGGACGGAAAGGAAATTGAGGGTCGTCAATATCTTGATCGCTCCGGCCGGATCAGCAGCAATAATGATCTTACTCTGGCGATCAAAGATAAATCAAACCTGGTTCTCGGATCTAAGATGTTGAAAGAAAAAGATTTCGAGAGTGCAAAGCAGGTACTCGATCGAGTGCGTTTGAAAGGCCCGTTCTCCAACCGGGCGTTGTTGGGCTCGGGATGGGCGGATGCCTTCCAGGGACATTTCGAAAGGGCGCTGGTGCCCTGGAGTATTCTTGTGACGAGGGAGGTCACGGACGCGTCGGTACAGGAAGCCATGCTTGCCGCTCCATATGCTTATGGGAAGCTGAATGTATACAGTAAAGCGGCATTGATGTATGACAACGCGCTGGAGAAATTCGGCATTGAAATCGACAAGCTCGATTCATCCATCAAGAGTATCCGAGAAGGTCATTTTCTCAAGGCTCTGGTGCGGGAAGAGCTGAAACAGGATGCCGACTGGGTAGTCAAACTGCGCAGGCTTCCGCAAACACCCGAGACCTACTATCTTCTTGACTTGATGGCTTCCCACAATTTCCAGGAATCTTTAAAAAACTATCTTGACCTTGAGGAATTGCGCAAGAAGCTTGAGACATGGAAAGATGATCTGGATGCCTTTGAAGAAATCATTGATCAACGCCGGGCTTATTATGGGCCGCTGCTTCCGGGCATCGACCAGGAATTCCGGCGGCTGGACTCACAGATGCGTCTTCGCCTGGAACAGCGAGAGCGTATCGGACAACGTCTCAAGAACATGCTTGTGGTCCCGAGGCCTGATTACCTGGCGACTTCAGAGGAGCGAGTCATAGGTGAACAGATCATGCAACTGGAAAAGAATCTAACTTCGGGTGGTTCGACCGTACCCAAAGGGATAGAGGCGCGGATAAAACGTTTGAGGGGAGTGATGCACTGGAACATCTATACGGAATATGACCAGCGTTTAACCGATGCTTACGATCATTTTCGCGACCTGAATCACGAAGTAGAGCGGTTGAAGAGGCAATACACCGCTTTTGTGCGTACCCGTCAGGCCGCTACCCAAAGCTACGAAGGCTACGATGACGTGATCCGCCGCCTGCGTTTTTTGATTCGAGAAGCTGGGGAAAAGCTAGGGGAACTAATGGCACGTCAGGGCCATATGCTAGAATCAATGGCCGTAAATGAACTCACCAAGCGTCGCGAGCGGCTTGCCGAATTCCAAATCAAAGTGCGCTTCGCCATGGCGGAAAGCTATGACCGTGCCATAAGGGCCCAAGCCCAGGAGAAGATGGAACGATGAACCGGATACGACTTTTTATATTGGTGCTACCGGTGATACTGGTCGCGTGTTCATCAACCGGGAGCAAGGATACCATCGCCAAGTTGCGTCATAAACAAATCGAGATCAAGGAAGAAAAGATCGAAGGAGGGCTGGACAAAGCGATGCTGAGTTATCGTCGTTTTCTGAAAGACACCCAGGAATCTCCTTTAAAGCCCGAGGCCATTCGTCGTCTGGCCGACCTAAAGATCGAAAAAGAATACGGCACTCTCACCGAGGGAGCCGGATCTGCCGGTTATAAAACCACACCCGCATTGCCTTCCCCGGAACGTGCGGCGCATGTGAAAGGCGGTTCGCTGTCCGGTGCATCGCCGGACCAGGCATTGGCGCATATTCCGGTTCTGGATGAGTCCGAGGCAGACTTTGAAATGCGGGCGACCCGTAAGAAGCAAGCGGTCGGTATGGACGCGGCTGTTGACGGGCGACCCGAAGGCAGTAATGACCTCGAAAGGGTGGGTGCTCGAGAGGCTATTGCGCTTTACAAAAAACTGCTCAACGAATACCCCTTTTACGACCGCAACGATCAGGTACTGTACCAGATGTCCCGAGCATATGAAGAATTGGGGCAGATCAAGGAAGCCATGGCAGTTATGGAGCAAATGGTCCAAGAATTTCCGGAGTCCAGATATATCGATGAAGTGCAGTTCCGGCGTGCAGAATACTTTTTTACACACAAGCACTATATAGATGCAGAAGATGCTTATAAGAGCATCGTGAATATCGGTGTTGGTTCCTCCTTTTACGAGCTCGCTCTTTATAAACTGGGCTGGACGTTTTACAAACAGGAGTTATATGAAGATGCCCTGCATCGATTCATCGCGCTGCTCGATCACAAGGTATCAGTGGGATACGACTTTGAACAGACTGAAGACGAGCAGGAACGCAAGCGCACGGATGATACCTTCCGCGTCCTCAGTTTGAGTTTTTCAAACCTCGGAGGTGCCGATACCGTTATGCAGTATTTCTCGCGCCACGGAAAGCGTACTTACGAGGATAAGGTATACAGCAATCTCGCTGAGTTTTACTTTGACAAGCGCCGTTATGCAGACGCCAGTGAAACCTACAAGGCTTTCGTGACCCGTAACCCTTTACACAAGGTGGCGCCGAACTTCCAAATGCGGGTGATCGAAATTCAGGCCAAAGGCGGATTTCCCAGTCTGGTTCTCGAATCTAAAAAGAAATTTGCCGAGACTTACGGCCTGGAGGCCGAGTACTGGAAGTATTTCGAGCCGAGCGATCGTCCTGACGTTCTGAGCTTTCTGAAAACCAACCTGACCGATCTGGCGAATCATTATCATGCCTGCTACCAGGACAAGCGAAAGGCCGATGAGAAGCCGGCGAATTTCAAAGAGGCGCTCCACTGGTATCGGAAGTTTTTGAGATCGTTCCCCTCGGACATCGAATCACCGGCCATCAACTATCAGGTGGCAGATCTGTTGTTGGAAGACAAATCGTTCGGCGCAGCCGCCGTGGAATTCGAAAAGACCGCTTATGGATATCCGCTTAACGAAAAATCCTCCGAAGCCGGTTACGCGGCGGTCTATTCATACCGGCAACATCTTGATGCCGTTGCGCCGGAGGATCAGGATGCGGTTAGGCGGGATGTTGTCCGCAGCTCACTGAAATTTGCCGATACCTTTCCGGATCACGAAAAGGCCGCCATCGTCCTGGGAGCTGCCGCGGATAATCTATATGAGGTGAAAGAATATGAACAGGCACTGACCATCGCAAACAAGCTACTTGAGGTATTTCCAGACACTGATGTCGATGTGGTTCGAGGGGCATGGCTGGT
>JBECKU010000286.1:0-3687 GCA_040235385.1 Candidatus Sulfobium sp.
GTGTACAATACCGGACACCGCTAAAACGAAAAACCAGATGAGCATAACCGGTCCGAACAAAATACCTACCCCTCCGGTCCCCCGGCGCTGAATCCAAAACAGCAGGAAAAGAATGGCGAGCGTAATAGGGATGATGTAAGGTATGAATACCGGGGTGGCTACCTCCAGCCCTTCGACGGCACTGAGTACTGAAATGGCCGGGGTTATGCTGCCGTCACCATACAACAATGCCGCGCCGAAAAGACCCATGGCCAGAATAATCGGTTTGAATTTGCCCTTTTCAGGAAGCACCAGTTCCATTAAAGCTAAAATGCCCCCTTCGCCTTGATTATCAGCCCGCAGGATCAAGAGCAGATACTTTAAGGAGATGATAATAATGAGTGCCCAGAAAATCATCGAGAGCACGCCGAGAACATTGTCATGGGTCGGTTCTACCGAATGAGACCCGTGAAAACACACCCGGAAAGCATATAAGGGGCTGGTGCCTATATCGCCGTAAACAACCCCCAATGCACTCAGGGAGAGAAGAAGTAAATACTTCTTGCTGTCATTTCGCTTATTCTCTTTTTTGATCGCCATGCTTATTCGGGACAGCGACAGTTAAGGGCGGCATGTCCCACTAAAGTTTAGCAGAAAGGAGGCGCGGCTTCCATACTTGAGGACCGCGATACCACGGCGAATACACCTTTTTGTTAAGATGCCTTTACATTAGAAATGATGCAGTGTATGATGGCTACAGGAATGAGCACTGCTCCTATATCTCAGAATTCCATAACGGAGGATGAAGTATGAGTGTTAAGGTTACCTGGTTCAGCCATGCGTGCATTCTCATCGAGACAGGGGATGCAAGGCTTCTTGTCGATCCTTTTCTCAGCGGAAACCCCCTTGCAGCAGCGAATGCTGATGCGATCCAGGCCGACTACATATTCGTTTCTCACGGGCATGGTGATCATCTCGGCGACGCTGTCAAAATCGCGGAGAGGACGGGGGCGACGGTGATCTCGAACTTCGAAATCCACAATTGGCTTGTTAAACAGGGAGTCAAGAAGACCCATCCTCAGCATATCGGTGGAGGTTTCGATTATCCCTGGGGAAGAGTCAAACTTACGATAGCGATGCACGGTTCGGGTCTTCCCGACGGCTCTTACGGGGGCAATCCCTGCGGATTTCTGTTTTCGATCCAGGACAGGAAGATTTATCACGCCTGTGATACGGGTCTTTTTTATGACATGAAACTGATCGGAGAAGAAGGTATAGACCTTGCGATCCTGCCTATCGGCGACAATTTCACTATGGGGCCTGACGATGCGCTCAGAGCGGTCAAGCTGATTCGGCCTAAAAGGGCCATACCGATCCACTTCGACACATTCGATGTGATAAAACAGGACCCTGAGAAATGGAAAAAACAGGTCGAAGACGAGACCACGACCCGCGTAAGTGTGCTCAAGCCGGGCGAGTATATCGAACTCTAGTGTAGGGCGTCCAACGCTTCTTTACACTCGTCATTGCGAGCGAAGCGAAGCAATCTCCTTTTTCACTGCTGTGATTGCTTCGTCGATTCTCTCCTTGCAATGACAAGAGACTTATGACTCACTACACTAGACATGAGACAATAATCTACGAAACATAACGCAGGCTACTCAGATCTTCTTCGGTTTCAGCGTCCTGAGCCTGGCGATGTCTTCCTGGTAACCGTAAATATGTGCACCGGCGCTGTATACGTACATGGGACCGTCAACAAGATCGGCCTCGCAGGCTACATACTGTTTGAGAAGCTGAATGCCCCCCAGGTTTGTGGGAAAGCCTGCCCAGAGGTCCCATGAACGGAAATAGCAGCTCACAGTAAGGACCATTCCCTTATCCGAAGGCACGGCCTTGAAATCGAGCAGCCGCAAGCAGGGAGGGTCCAGTTTTCCGTCGTTGCCGATACAGACGTCATGGTCTTCCGGAGAACCTATCTCGACGATGGCCTGATTGGTAAGAGGAGTTTCTTTCAGCATATCGATTACCCGTTCGAGTTGTGTGCCGCCTTCAGGCATCGGATGGTGTATCCGGCTGGCATACTTGTAAGTTTCGTTCTCGGACAATTCAGGGTCCATCAGGTAATTTGCAAAGTAATCTTCTATGTAGTCCATCGTGGTAGGGGCCGGAATTGTGGACCCTGCGGGCATCACCGGTACGATGTCTTCCCCGGGGTGCTCGATGAAAACAGCTATCCCCGGATACTGGAGACGGTACTGTTCCTTTTCGAAGGAACCTTTCTGTATTTTCTGCTCGTAGGAATTTTCGAATATGTTATAAATGAGCTGGAACCACGCGTCGGATATGGTCTTGGCGTTCAAAAAAAACGGAAGCATGCTCGTTCCTTTCTAAAGTGATATGCGTATTTTACCATACCGTGGATAGTTTGAACTTTTAGAAGAACGAAGTATTTCGCAAATGGCGTTCGTTTCAGTAAACCGGATATAATAAACTGTGCTGTAAAAAAATCGAAATGGAATGAGGTGTACATATAATGGCATACGTTATTGCAGTTGCAGGGAAGGGCGGCACTGGAAAAACTAGCATAGCGGCTCTGACCGTCAAATATCTTATGGAGAAGAAGGGCAAGGCGGTTCTTGCCGTCGACGCCGACAGTAACGCATGTCTGAACGAAGCGCTTGGCGTAGATGTGCATGCCACCATAGGGCATTTGAGGGAGGACTCTCTCCAGACTATAAGGAGCGGTTCGGAAAGACCCGGAGGCATGTCGATGGAGCAGCTTTTTGACTATCAGGTCCAGCAGTCTCTGGTGGAAGCCAAGGGGTTTGATCTGATGGTTATGGGACGGCCCGAAGGCCCCGGATGTTACTGCGCCGCCAATAACATAATCAGAAAATATACCGATAAGCTCTCGGAGACATACTCATATGTGGTCATAGACAATGAAGCGGGTATGGAACATCTCAGCAGGAGAACGACCCACAAAGTCGATCTGCTCCTCATCATCAGTGATCCGACTGTAAGAGGTGTGAGGACGGCCCAGAGGATCGATGCGCTCGTCAAAGAGCTTAATCTCGATGTTGACCTGCATACTCTGGTCATCAACCGCGTATCCGGAGACGAAGGGGCCGGGTTGAGGAAGCTTGCTGAGGGGCTGGGTCTTACGGTTGCAGGGCTCGTTCCCCAGGACCATAATATTTTTCAGTTCGATCTTGAAGGAAGAGGCATAGTAGACCTACCCGGGGATTCCGTTGCAGTGAAAGCTATTTACGGCATCCTTGATTCTTTTTCGATCTAACAGAAATCTTAGTTGATCGAATCCCTATTTGTCATTTCCGCTTGTCGGGAATCCTTCTTAAGCCGTTCAAATACGAAGAAAGATTCTCGATGTCAGTCTTCGCTGAGAGTCGCTTCTGCCGAGAAGACCGGAATGACACTTTTTAAATAATTGCATTTGGGCGAAGTGCTTTCAGAATGCAGGATTTACTAAAAAGAATAGCTTAATTTTTAGAAAAAAAAGACTTTTGTTATGTCCTGTATTCTGCGTTGATGCGGACATAGCCCTCAGTGAGATCGCAGGTAAGGACTTTTGCCGAGGCATCCCCGGAGTGCAAATCGACTGTTATCCTGATCTCTTTGGACTTCAGGACATTCGTGGCCGCTTCTTCCCTGCCGTTAGACAAGCCGCCATTCACGACCTTGACC
>JBECKU010000385.1:0-1250 GCA_040235385.1 Candidatus Sulfobium sp.
CGTCAACTGGCCGAAATTGGGGTCGTCCCCCGGCGCGTAGCGGTCCAGCGGGTAGAGATTCTGGACCGTCCCCTTGCCGTAGGTCTGCTGGCCGACCACCACGCCGCGACCGTAATCCTGGATGGCGGCAGCGAAAATCTCCGACGCCGAGGCGCTGAAGCGGTTGACGAGCACCACCAGCGGTCCGTCGTAGACCGCCTTTGGCAGGGGGTCGTCGAGCACCTCCACGGAGCCCCGGGTGTCGCGAAGCTGGACGACCGGCCCGTGGTCGATGAACAGCCCGGTCATGGCCGTGGCCTCCGAAAGATGGCCACCGCCGTTGTTACGCAGGTCCAGGACGAGGCCGTCGATACCCTCGTTCATGAGTTCCTTTGTCAGGCGGCGCACGTCGGCGGTGGTGCTGGTGTAGTCCTTGTCGCCCGCCGCCCGCGCGGTGTAGTCCTGGTAGAAGGAGGGGACCTCGATGACACCGATATGCTCGGTCTTTCCGTCCCGCTGAATCTCCATCATGCTCTTGCGGGCCGCCTGGGCCTCGAGCTTGACCTTGTCGCGCACGAGCCTGACGACCTTCTCGCCCGAGCCCGGAGCCGCGCCGGCGGGCAGCACCTGCAGCCGCACCGTGGAGCCACCGGGGCCCCGGATCAGGTCCACGACGTCGTCGAGCCGCCAGCCCACCACGTCCACGAGTTCTCCGTCCTCACCCTGTCCGACGGCCACGATGCGGTCTTTTGGCTTGAGGGTCCCGTCCGCAGCGGCTGGACCGCCCTCGATGATGCCCATGATGGTGACGTAGTCGTCCTGCATCTGAAGCGACGCGCCGATGCCGTCGTAGTTCAGGCTCATCCGGATCCGGTATTCCTCGGAATTGCGCGGCGAGAAGTAGTTACTGTGGGGGTCGATGCTGTGAGCGAAGGCGTTCATGAATGCCTCGAACACGTCGTCACCCTTGACCTGGTCGAGCCGGTGCAGGACCTGCCCGTAGCGCTTGACCAGGACCTCCCTGGCTTCCGGCCAGTCCTTCCCGGTGAGCATCAGGCTCAGGGCGTCGTTCTTGACCCGCTTGCGCCAGATCTCGTCGAGTTCGGCGCGAGACTCCGCCCAGGGCGACTCGGAACGATCGAAGACGTAATCCTCCTCGACCGTGAAATCGGGTTCGGAGTCGAGCTGGGCGAGCGCGAATTCGATCCGCGCTCGTGCGCGGGTCCGGTACAGGTCGAACATGTCGAAAACCGGGTCGAGCGGCCGATGAT
>JBECKU010000285.1:0-4451 GCA_040235385.1 Candidatus Sulfobium sp.
GCGCAGACCCGTATTTTTTACCCGGACTTCATTCATTGTGCCATCTCTCCTTTCACGAAGTTCAGGGTCCCGCCCGCGCAAAGATGCCTGCGCTGACGGTCCGACACCTCCAGAATTGTTATTACCCGATGCCCGTCAACCTCGACCGGTATCTCCCTGTCGCCCTTTTCCACACGTCTTCTCACCTCGGGGAGAACGACTTTCGATCCGACCTCGAAGCGGCCGTAGTCATCCGGATATTTGAGGACAAGGGGAAGGATTCCCCAATTGCAGAGGTTTGCCTTATGGATTCGTGCGAAACTCTTGACTATCTTGACGCAAACTCCCAGATAACGCGGGGCAAGCGCCGCATGCTCCCTGCTCGATCCCTGGCCGTAGTTCTCCCCTCCGACGACGGCGCAGATCCCTTTTTCCTTGCAGCGGCGCGAGAAATCAGGGTCTATCTGTGAATAGACAAACTCGCTTATCGCCTCAATATTGGACCTGAAGGGAAGCACCTTGCTGCCACCCCTGAGAATAGTGTCTGTCGAGATATTATCGCCGACCTTGATCACGACCTCCGCTTTAAGTCTTTCAGGTAGCGGGGAAAAGGCCGGCAAAGGCTTTATATTCGGCCCCCGGATTATCAGGGTTGTACGCAACTCATCGGAAGGAAATATGATGGACGCCTCGTCGATCAGGTATTTCTTAGGGTCTCTGATCCGGGGATATTTCATCTCGGCACCAAGATCCCGGGGGTCCGTGATTGTCCCTTTGAGGGCCGCCGCGGCAGCGGTCTCCGGGGAACAAAGATAGACTCTGTCGTTTTCAGTGCCGGAACGTCCCGGAAAATTTCGTGGAAACGTTCTAAGGCTCACTTCTCCCGTCCCCGGGGCCTGTCCCATACCTATGCAGCCGAGGCAACCGGGCTCGTGGATTCGTGCCCCGGCAGCCAGAAGACCAATCATGCCGCTCCGGGCGGCGATGTTCTCGATCACCTGTCTGCTCCCCGGGTTGATATTGAATCTCGTACCCGGACTGCAATGGCGCCCTTCCATAATCTTCGCCACGACCATTAAATCCCGGAATGATGAATTTACGCTGCTGCCCACGATCACCTGATCCACTTTTATCCCCGCGGTCTCCTTTACCTCCACCACATTTCCCGGAGATGGGGGACAGGCGATGAGCGGTTCGAGGGATGATAGGTTTATCTCGTCATATTCGTCGTACTTGGCTCCCCTGTCCGCGGACAATCCGACCCAGGCATGCCCCCTTCCCTGCGCTTCGAGATAGGAACGGGTGTTTTTGTCGGAAGGGAAGACCGTACCCGTTGCGCCTAATTCGGTCCCCATATTCCCGATCGTCTCCCGGTCGGTTGCGGAGAGCGCTTTGACACCCGTACCGTAGTACTCGATCACTTTCCCGACACAGCCTTTCACCCCGTGTCGCCGAAGCATTTCCAGTATCACATCCTTTGCGCTCACCCAGTCGGGTAACCTGCCCTTCAGTTTCACTCCCAAAACACTCGGGCACATCATGTAGTAAGGATATCCCGCCATCGCCAGGGCCACATCGAGCCCGCCCGCCCCGATGCCGAGCATGGATACGCCCGCAGCTCCCGGCGTGTGGCTGTCCGCACCTAGAATTATCTTTCCGGGGACGCCGAAACGCTCCATGTGGACCTGGTGGGAAACCCCGTTGCCCGGTGGGCTGAAATGGACGCCGTAGCGCGCCGCAGCGGTCTGGAGAAAGATGTGGTCATCGGCGTTTCTGTTGTCCGTCTGCAGCGTATTGTGATCCGCATACTGCGCCGCGAGCTCCACCCTCACCCTCTCTATCCCGAGGGCTTCGAATTCAAGCATCGCCAGTGTCCCGGTGGCATCCTGCAGAAGGGTGTGGTCTATTCTTATCCCTATCTCGCTCCCCGGGACAAGTTCCCCTTCGAGAAGATGATCTTCCAGAATTTTATGAGCGAGATTTTTTCCCACGATTAAAGTATATCAGGGAAAATCCCATCACGCGACAAGACATTTTTCGGTTCATTTTCTGGCTTTGTGATTTTATGCAATCGAGGAAATAAATGCAGAATTCAATCAGGCTTATATTTCAACTGCAGTGTTTTTGACTTTCAGCCTCCCAATCCGCGAGGACCTTTTTGATAAACACTTCCACGACCTCGGGATCGAACTGGACGCCGGAACACTTCTTAAGTTCATCTATCGCGACGTCCCTTGATAAGGCGGCCCTGTATGGCCTGTTGGAAAGCATGGCATCCCACGCGTCGGCAACACATATTATCCGCGCTTTAAAGGGGATCTCCCTGCCTTTTAGGCCCTGAGGGTATCCGTTACCGTCGAACCTTTCATGGTGATGCCGTATACTCGGAAGAACGGGCCTCAGAAAGTGCACCGGTGAAAGTATTTGCACCCCCCTGTCCGGGTGGGAACGTATCTCGGATTCTTCTTCATCGTCGAGGTTGTAGACTTTCCACAGGAGATCCCTGCCGACGCCTATCTTACCTATGTCATGCAGGACCGCCGCAAACCTGAGATATTCCTTTTCCTGCCTGCTCAGATTCAGTGCGTCGGCGATCTTCATGCACAGGTCGGCAACCCTCTCACTATGCCCCCGCGTATAATGGTCTTTGGCCTCTATCGCATTGGATAAGGACATTACCGTCTGCAGATAGGAAGTTTCGATATCCTGGAATATCCGGCTGTTGAGGATTCCGGAAGATATTACTTCCGACAGAAACTGGAAATATCCTGTCTCTTCATCGCTATATTCCCGTGTTTCATCGGACGCAAGATACATTATGCCGATGATCTGCTCCTTGATCTTGAGAGGCATGGCGATCTCCGTTACAGGCTCGAAGGGAATATTAAAAGGGTTTTCCTTCATGTAATTGACCGTCGTTTGACCGAGCAGAAGCGCCTTGTGCAGTGTGATGCTGTTGATATTCATTCTTTGCCCTATTCTGCCCTCATCATATCCCGATGCCATTTTAGGGACCAGGACCACATTAGCAAAGAAAGTACACTTGCTGCAGGCAAGGATTTTTTCATCGGAATTTCTTAATACATCAAAATGACCGTGCGCATCTTTCGGGTCCCGGGATTCTTCGGATAAAAGACCGATCCGTCCTCTAGAGCTGCTGTGACACATGGTGCCGGCAAGTCTCCAACAACTCACATCTGTCCTGTATGCAGGACAGTTGAAGGTTTTGCATCCAAAAAAATTATGACATTTTCTTGTATTGTCTTCCTCGAGAAAGAGAATTGCTCCTGCTTTAAGACTCGTCACGCCGAGAAGAATTTTCATGGACGCTGAAAGAGTCTGTTCAAGTTCCAGGGTGGAGGTCGTGAGTCTCGACGCCATGAGCAGAGTGCTTAATTTCGTATTGCTTCCGATAAGCTCCCGGTTGAGGTCCTCTATTTCTTTCTTCTGTTTTTCAATGTCCGTTTCATGGCTCTTCAGTGTCAGGACCATTCTGTTGAAATTGTCCTGAAGCTGTACCATTTCATCTCCTTTTTCCCTCTTATAAACGCGGCACTGAAGACAGTTTCCGGTCTTCAATGCAAAGTGGCCGACCGGTTCACCGTCACAGAATGTGCCGCTCTGGAGCCAGCAGGGTATGCTTTTGTCTTCATAAGACGGACACCCCGTATTGCCGCATCCCATTATTTTATGGCAGTCGACCCCCCTCGGCTTGAAAAGAACGTAATCCCGGCGGGCGATCCGGTCCGTCATCTTTGTAAGTCCTTTTATACCGGTAAGAATCATGCGCTTGCTGAACAGGATCAAAATGGCGGATAGGGATAAAGCAGTCAACAGGCCGAAGATGGACATCCTTTCGGCAAGCGCAATAATATTTTCCGCAATGTCGGAAGATGACATTCTGACGACCAGCATACCCCGGTTCTCCTCATTATCCGGATGACAGCTTCGGCATTCTCTTTCATTTAGCAGAGGCTTGAAAAAAACATCATCTTCCGGCGGTGGAAACAATGACCCGGTACGCCTCGAATTCGCGGCATTCGGCCGATCATCCGCAGCGACATCATACCCCGGAAGGCCTCCCCACTCCGTCCGGTCCGGCCCGAGCAGCGCCAATTCTTTAACACCCTCTATTTGAGAAAGTTCTCTGATAAGTCTTCTGGTATCTTCGGGGCGACCTGCCAACATGTTGTCTTTCAGTGCCTTGCTGATTGCTGCAGCCATGATCCCCGCGTTCTTCCTGTGCTCTGCCCGGACAATCTCGGTCTCGCGTCTGATGACAAGTATTGTGAGAATGGTTATCGCCGAAATTACACTGATGACTACTACGGCAAGAAATTTATGACTGAGACTCAGGTTATTCCTCATGTCTCGCGGGAGCCGCAACCCTGTTTTTACCGTTTCTCTTGGCACTGTACAAGGCGGAATCCGCAACTGCCAGAAGAGTATCGACGTCGTCTCCGTCGTCGGGA
>JBECKU010000322.1:0-10299 GCA_040235385.1 Candidatus Sulfobium sp.
GTCGTCAGTGATATAACGGAGAAGGCCCGGCTTCAGGCCGAGGCGATGCGGACGGAGCATCTCGCCTCGATCGGCGAGCTTGCCGCGGGTGTGGCCCATGAAATCAACAACCCCATCAACGGCATTATCAATTACGCCCAGATTCTTTACAATATGGCAGACAGGGAAGGAAGGCAGTTTGAAATCGCCGGCCGGATTATCAAGGAGGGCGACAGGATTGCAGGAATAGTCCGGAGTCTTCTCTCTTTTGCCCGTGAACGCAAAGAGGAGAAGTCGGCCTCGGATGTGGTAAAGATCCTTCGCGATACCTTTGCGCTTACCGATGCCCAGATCAGGAAAGAGGGGATCGACCTGCGGCTGGATATCCCGGCGCACCTTCCGGATATCATCGCCAATCCTCAACAGATTCAACAGGTATTTCTGAATATAGTAAACAATGCGCGGTATGCGCTGAACCAGAAATACCCCGGGCCTCATCCGGACAAGCGGCTCGTGATATCCTGCGAGAAGCTCTCTTTGAACGGTGAGCATTATATGAGGATAGTATTTCATGACAGCGGCATCGGAGTTCCCGCTGACCTCATGGACAAAGTATTCAATCCGTTTTTTACCTCAAAGCCGAGCGGGCAGGGCACCGGTTTAGGCCTTAGCATCAGCCATGGTATCATTAAGGATCACGGAGGAAGGATAGATCTGGAAAGCGTGCAAGGACAATTCAGTCGGATCACAATCGACCTCCCGGCAGGGAAAAATGGAGAATAAGGCCCGCATTCTCGTCATCGACGATGAAGAAAGCATCAGGTTTACTTTTGACTGTTTTCTTTCGGACAAAGGGCATCAGGTAAAGACTGCCAGCGATTATGACGAAGCCGTATCAAAATTATCCGGGAATTCTTTCGATCTTATATTTGCGGATATCGTCCTCGGAGGGAAGACCGGACTTGACGTTGTCCGGGAGGTGAAAAAAAGGAATCTGTCATGTCCCGTGGTGATGATCACAGGTGATCCGAATGTGGAAAGCGCCTCCGAGGCGGTCCGTCTGGGAGCACTGGACTATCTTTGTAAGCCGGTTAGGCAGGACGCTCTTTTGAGAATCACGGAAATGGCCCTGAGGCACAAACGGCTGAATGATGAGAAGGAGAAGTACCGGTCGAACATAGAGGCGATTTTTCGCAGCGTAAAAGACGCCATCATTACTATTGATCGGGAACTCAGGGTAGTGGAACTGAACGACGCGGCACATAAGCTTTGCGGTCTGTCGCGTGACACTGTCGGAAGGGCTTTTGACAAGGTAGAGACGGGATGCACCAAGAAATGTCTCTGCGCTTTTCAGGAAACCTTGAGCAGAAAACAATCCGTTGAAATTCCCCGTCTCGAATGTCGCCGGGACGGCGATCGCCCTTTGCGTGCGGTGGCGATTTCTTCTTCTCCTCTTCTTGACAGCCTGGGCCTGTTTTCGGGAGCTGTAGTCGTCATCCGGGACGAGACACGCCTCGCCGGTCTCGAAAAGGACCTGAAGGACCGGAGAAAATTTCATAATATCGTCGGCGGGAGCGCGAAGATGCAGGAGATCTATTCTCAAATAGAAAACCTTGCTGAAGTCCCCACGACGGTCCTGATCCTCGGCGAAAGCGGAACCGGGAAAGAGCTTGTGGCGGATGCCCTGCATTACAGCAGTGACCGGAGCGAGCGGCCTCTTGTTAAAGTCAACTGCTCCGCCTTATCCGAAGGACTTCTCGAAAGCGAGCTCTTCGGACATGTCAGAGGCGCTTTCACCGGCGCGGTTAAAGACAAGACCGGACGGTTCCAGATGGCCGACGGCGGTACGATCTTCCTGGATGAAATCGGAGAAGTTTCTCAACGGGTCCAGCTTCGGCTCCTGCGTGTGCTTCAGGAGAGGGTATTCGAACGGGTGGGGGATTCTTCTCCTATGGGGGTCGATGTCAGAGTCATCGCCGCAACGAACCGTGACCTTTCGGCAAAAGTGCGGAAAGGGGAGTTCCGGGAAGATCTTTATTATCGCCTGAAAGTGGTCGAGATCCAGTTGCCCCCGCTGAGGGACCATATCGCTGATCTTACGGTCCTGGTAGAGCATTTCCTGGACAAATTCAATAGGAAGTACAGCAGGCACATAACCGGCGTGACCTCGGATGTTCAAGAAATTCTGGCTGAATACTCCTGGCCGGGGAATATCAGGGAACTTGAGCACTCGATCGAGCACGCCTTTGTTCATTGCCGGCAAGGTATTATTACGATCGACCACCTGCCCCGAAACCTCAGAGATTTCCCTCAGGAAGGATATTTGACTGGCGAGGACAGGGGAAGGGAGGCAGAAAGGGCTATGATTATAAAGGTATTGGAAAAGACAGCATGGAACAAGGCAATGGCAGCACGAACCTTGAATATCGACAGGTCTACACTTTACCGCAAAATGGAGAAATACAAGATCTTCAGGGAAGATATTGAGAGAGATAATATGTAGCTGATCAGAATAGTGTTGTGCCACAAAAGTGTTGCATGCTACATATTTTTATCCTGACTTTGATGTACTTTTATCTTTTTATAATTATTCCCCCGCCAGATTCATCTTTATTCCAACCCTTTGATATTTAAAGGGAAAAGAACTTCCCCGGCAAATGGTAGAAAACTATTTTGTCTTTCAGTTTCTTATTGGCTCAATCAGGCATAATTTCTGCTTATTATTAGAGTTGGTAATTAAAATTATCAATTTAATTAAAAAAGATTAATTGATGATGGAAATTGAATACCCCAAAAGAGAAGGAATAACAATGGAAAAGGAAATCAGGCAGCCGGAGAAGCATTCCTTTTGTCCTTTTTTGCAGAACCCTTTCGAAAATTGCTACTGCCTGAGCACGAGCAGTCTTTATACGGAAGCGACCGTGCGACTGTGCGGAGGGAATTTCGAGGAATGTGAAATCTATGAGATGAAGACAAAATCGCGGCGGGTCGACCACTGAACTGGCTTTGGTACCAAAAAGAAAGATTTAAATAGAAGGGAAGAAGGAAACAAAATATGAAACCGGATTCACGGAGAAAAGTTTTGATCGTTGACGATGAACGCTTTGTCAGACAACTGGTCTCGCTGATATTGACTAATGAAGGGTATGTTGTCCTCGAGGCGGAAAATGGCAACGACGCTCTCACTAAACTGAAAGATTACGAAGTCGGAATGGTTATTACGGACCTCAGGATGCCGCAGATGAACGGGATAGAATTCGTCAGAGAGCTGAAAAAACAGCCCCATTACATCTCTGTTCCCGTTGTGATGATCACGTCGGATTTCGAAGGATACAGGATGGATGAGGCAAAAAAGGCCGGAGTGCATCAATGCATTCCCAAGCCGTTTATTCCGCAGCAGCTAGTGAACACTGTAAGAAAATATGCCGCCTAGATTCCCTCTTTGCCTGAAAGACGGGATCAGGAACGGAATGGGTCAATTTTTTTTTAACTGAGGCAGCAGAGTACTCATTATTGGACGAAGGAGGTAGGAAAATGGGTGTAAGGGGGCTTGCCGAAGGAATAATATTACAGTCAATGGCGGATCTTTGGGACGAACGGGAAAAGGAAGCGTCCATAGCTTTCTTCAAAGGTAAGGATTTTACCGCTTGTGCAAAAACGGCCGGTATGAGCCTGAATGATCAGATACGGCTTCTTAATATGGTAAAAGGAGTGATTGACCAAAATCAGCAGAAAAAAGAACCTTTACAGCAACCGAAACGAAGTCAGAAGAAAGTCTTCAGAGAATTGACTGCTTCCTGAATCATCTCCGTGGCTTTGGGATGTCTTTGGTCGCATGGTACACTGCGGCTTTTTGAATCCACTCTTGTGGACGGCGCCCTTCGATATTACGGAATCTGTGAGTCCCTCATCAGAATTTGATCCCCAAAAAGAACGACGGGAGTCCCGCCTCAATGTATGAGATAAGAACCAACAGGAGTGTCCTTACATAGCGCCAAATAGTGAGCGCCTCTGTCGTAAGTCCCTGAATTAGAACGGAAAAGATATATATATATTTTTGTCTTGCAATGTGGTAACCTTTATTTGTAGAGTATGTACTTAACCTGAAGTACGAATTATTTTATACCGATTATTATCCGAATGATAAAGGAAATAAAAGAAATTATCGATATGGGAAAGCGTCTCGATGAGCTTTCGTATGAGACTTACACTCTTTTTTCGAAGCGGGAGGATTTCGACAGGGGCCTTATCGCATTCTGGACGGACATGGCCGAATGGAAGAAGACCCATCTGAAACACTGGAAGAAAATCTCGCGCTCATTTGTCTACAGAAATTATTTGAACAGGTCGACCGATGATCTCAGGATAATTTTGAAACAGTTGAAGAACATCCAGGCGGAACAGATAGAATTCATGCGAAGGCTCAGGAAAAAGAGGATAAGTCAGGATGAGGCGATATCCCAGACTGTATTGAATGAATTCTGTCTGATCACCGATATCTTTCTGGAAATCTTTTATACATACGATGAGACGGTCCATGACCGTACGTCCAGTTGTGTTGAGGAGTGTGAATCTCATCTTGTAAAAATGGCTAACACCCTGAAGCCGTATCTCAAGTTGAACCCGTTATACGCCGTCTTGCTCAGGGCTATTGTTGACCTGAGACAGAAATATGATTTTCTCCTTTCCTCTTATGGGAAGATGAAAAAGGCTGCTGTCTGACTTTCCACACTCTCCTTCTTTCTGTATCATTCGTCTCCGGAAAAATGAAACTTGAGCTTGGGCGGGGGAACTATACGATGCGCAGGAATTGGTCATGCGGAAAATAGTTATCGGACATCTATCCACTTTCTACCATACCTCGACCGTCCTTATGGCCGACAGAGACTTTCCGGAGCAGTTGGGCAGGGACGTCGAATGGCGGCTTTTTGGGACCGGTCCTGCGATTGTGGATGCCTTTGATCGAAAAGAACTGGACCTTGCCTATATCGGCCTTCCCCCTGCGGTGATAGGGATATCCCGGGGAGTTGAAATCGTTTGCATCGCAGGGGGGCACATCGAAGGGACGGTAATCAGCGGTAAAAAAACATTCAGAGGGTTTCCCGAGATCGGCGACTTCGGAGGTATACTGGAACAGTTCCGCGGTTTCCGGATCGGCGTTCCGGGCAAAGGGTCCATCCATGACGTGATCCTTTCGGAAAGCCTTGAACGGTTTCATCTGAAAGGAGAGATAGGGGTCATAAACTTTCGATGGGCCGATGAGATCACGGAGGCAGCGGCTAAGGAAGAAGTGGTCTGTGCGGTTGGTACACCGGCGCTGGCTGTTGCCCTTAACCGTTATGCGGAGGGAAAGGTCCTTTTTCCGCCTTCGAGGATATGGCCGAACAATCCGAGTTATGGGATCCTCGCCGACCGGAATTTTCTGCAAGAGGAAAAGGAGACGGCCGAAAAATTTCTCGGTTTGCACGAGGAAGCTGCCGCTTTTCTCAGGAACAGTCCCGAAAAGGCTGCAAAGGCCATTTCCGGGTATGTCGGTTTTATCGGGGAGGACTTCGTTCTTGAAACCCTGAAAATATCCCCCAAGTATTGCTCCGCACTTACGAAAGCCTATATCGGCTCTACCATGGAATTCGTCGGGATTTTAAGGCGCCTCGGCTATATTGACCGGGACGTTTCCGAGGAAGAGATTTTTGACACTTCTCTTATTGCAGAGGTGCATCCTTCGGAAGCCCATTACGAAAACCCGTAGGCTTCGGGCCGGGGTTTCAAGTTTCCTGCTTACAATGATATTATCTAAATGACGGACATAAGGAGGACATAGACCGTGCCGAAGAAAGAAAAACCCTTGCCTGAGCCGCCGTCCCGCCCTTTCGGACGGAAAAGCTCCCCCGAAGAAAACAGCGGCGCTCCTCTTATTGCGGACGAGATCGCCAGGGCCGTCGCCGAAGGCAGACTGGATGAGTTTATGGCAAATAGCATGCCCGATAATGAATATGCGAGAAAGCTGGTTTCAATGATGCTGCAGATGTCCGGGATGTCGCCCTCTGGAGATATTCCGGCACAGTCGGAGAGGACATCAGATGGCGCTCCTGAGGCAGGAGCAGCGGAGTCCGGCGAAACTTCCTTCTCCCCTTCAGCGGTTCCGGAGGACGTGTTGCATGCCGTAAACACCGGGGATGTGGGAAGTCTTATTGATATTCTCAAAAAAGAGCATGAGAAAAGGACATCCTCTGTGCAGGAAACAGTCGGGGAAAATCGTGAAGGAGCCCCCGCTGAACAGCGATCGGGTCCTGTGATCGAAAAGGACGTTATCGACGGCCTTATAAAGATCTCGGCCGACAACGACGTAGGCATAGACTGGGCGATTTTGCGTGCCCTGAAGCTTTATGTGAAAGACTATCGGGAAACCGGCAGGCTTTAGACTCAAAAAAGGCATTATCGCTCAAAGAAGCCGGGAACGCAAAGCAAAGTCGGGCAGTTGTCAAACCGATCACCTGAGGGGTAAAGGTATCTATCTTCGCGGATTTTCCAGCAGAAAATCTTTCCTCATTTTTAGTGTTTCGATATAAGGATTCACTTTGTTACATCCTAACCTGTCCATATAAATTGCGCAAAGCAGGGCTGGGGGCCCGCAGATAATATGTGTGAACGCCGGACGAATTGTCAAGGATTGATGATATAATAAGTTTGCTCGTGAGGCAGGCCGGTATCTGTTTCGGAGGTGTTTTCAATTTCTCACATCATTATCGACGGCTATAACTTAATAGGTGTTCAGCATGACGACCTGGGCGGAGAGAGGGAAAGACTCATCCGGCTGCTGTCGGAGTACAAAAAAATAAAGGGGCATGATATTACGGTCGTTTTTGACGGATGGAAGGACGGAAGGGGAAAGGAAACGACCTTTGTCACCGGGGGTGTAAAGGTCATTTATTCCGGCTTGGGAGAGAAGGCTGATTCCGTAATAAGAAGGACCATCGCCGGTCGAAAGGAATGGATCGTGATCAGCTCCGACAGGGAGATCGCTTCGTTTGCCTGGGCGAAAGACGCTGTGCCCGTCCCTTCCGCCCTGTTCTTGTCCGTGCTTGAAAACATCGAGGACTCATTCTCCGGGGCCTATGAACCGATCTATGAAGATGAGGGACCTTTAAAGAAAAAGGGGAGTCCGCGAAAGCTCTCCAAAAAAGAGAAATTGCTCCAGCGGGCGTTGAAAAAGCTGTGACCGGGGATTTTTTTTTGCGGTTGCGTCCCGCTGATTTGCTGAATTTTTCTTTTGCCTTCCTGCTTATTGCGGTAACAGCGGCTTTCCATGAAAAGATAAATGATCCATGGTCCCTGATCGCCGTGTATTCTTCGATTGTCGTCTTCCAGGTGATTCTGGAGAGAGTGAAAGGTAAAGGAGGTGTGGTACGTTTTACTTATGACCTCGGCTTTCCCGTGTTTTCGATACTGGTTATGTTTGAAAGCCTCGAAAAAATTGTCCATTACATCAACCCCAGGGACATCGACCCTCTTCTCATACGGCTCGATTACATGCTTTTCGGCGGATATCCTACTGTCATGTTGGAGAAGATTATGTCGCCCTTGCTGACGGATATCATGCAAGTGGCTTATACAAGTTACTACTTTCTCCCCATTACGCTGGGGGTCGTCCTCATGATAAAAAAAGAAAATAGAAGCTTTGAGCACTCTCTCTTTATGATCATGCTCTGTTTCTATCTGTCCTATATAGGGTATATGGTGACGCCCGCCCTCGGGCCGAGATACACTATGCACCACCTCCAGGAAAGGGAACTCGAAGGACTCTTTCTCGCCGGTCCGGTGCAGCACCTTCTCAATTTTCTCGAAGGGATCAAAAGAGACGCATTCCCGAGCGGTCATACGGGCGTAGCTCTTACCGTGCTCTATCTTGCCTTTTTGCACGAAAAGAAACTCTTCGGCATTTTTCTGCCTGTCACGGCCGCACTTATTTTTTCGACTGTTTACTGCAGATACCATTATGTGGTAGATGTAGTAGCAGGCATCGGACTCGCCGTCATCACTATTTTACTGGGGGAGACATATTATGGATACCGCTCAAAAAGAATCTATTCTGATCGTTGAGGACGAAAAGAAAATCTCCGAGATCGTAAAGGGCTATCTCGAAAAAGAGGGTTTCAGGGTAGTGCTCGCCGAAACCGGGGAGCAGGCCATAAGGTCTTTCAGAGACACATTCAGCCTTGTGATACTGGATCTCATGCTTCCGGACATGTCGGGCGAGGACGTTTGCAGGACCATTCGCGAAAGCTCCGACGTCCCCGTCATCATGCTCACGGCAAAGAGTTCCGAGGAGGACCGCATTGCTGGACTAGGCATCGGGGCAGATGATTACGTGGTGAAACCGTTCAGCCCGAGAGAGCTTGTGGCCAGAGTGAAGGCCCATCTCAGGAGGGCCCGAAAAACAAAAAAGAGGCTGATGAGTTTCAATGGAGGGCTTCTGAAGATCGACACTGCCAACTTCGAGGTGTTCAAGGACGGTCGGAACATTGTCCTTACCCCCACTGAATTCAAGATCCTGCTATCTCTTGCGGAAACGCCCGGCAGGGTATTTTCGCGGGACCAGCTCGTCAACATTGTGCAGGGATATGATTTTGAGGGGTATGACAGGACCATCGATGCGCACGTGAAAAACCTAAGGCATAAGATCGAGAGAGACTCGAGAGAGCCGGAATTTATTAAAACGGTATATGGGGTGGGATATAAATTTATAGGCGCTCCGGATGAGGACTAAGCTTTTCTTTTCCTTCATAGCGGTGATCATGATCGCACTCGTATCGAACCTGATCTTCGAGCGGTTTATCGTAGAGGATTTCGAAGATTATGTCCGGGGCTCGGAAGAGGACAAGCTTTACTGGATTCTCGCTTCAGTCGAGGGCAGTTATTCCGGAAACGAGTGGAACGAACGGAGTCTCCACGACGCAGTGCACTGGGCGATTATGCTCGGGTTCGATGTAAAAATCGAGGACAGGACCGGTGATATACTGGTGAATTCCCGCGACGTGATGTCTATGATTTCCCCTTCGATGAAACGAAGGATGCAAGGAATCGTCGATCTCGACTCGGCGGAGGGGGTGTACGAGGCTTACCCGCTCTACGTGGAAGGACAGGAAATCGGGACCATGTACGCAAGACCGCTGAAAAGGGTGGGGAGCATAAGTGAAAAAGAGGAGCTCTTCAAGAGCAGGGGAAAGGATTTTCTGATCATATCGTTCCTGATCGCGGGAGGAGGAGCAATAATGGTGGCGATATTTTTCAGCCTCTTCCTCTCCAGGCCCCTCAACCGCATGAAAAAGGCAGTCGAATCCCTGGCCAAAGGAGATTTCAGCGTCCGCGTTCCTGCAGGATCCAAGAACGACGAACTGGGAAGGCTTGCACAGAGCTTCAATTTCATGGCTGAGGCGATGCAGAGGGAAGAGGCCTTGCGAAGGCATCTGACGTCGAACGTGGCCCATGAATTGCGGACCCCCCTGACGGTTATGAAAGCGAATGTTGAAGCTGTCATCGACGGAGTTGTCGAGGACCGCGACCAGGGTCTGGAAAATATCAGGATCGAGGTGGAAAAACTGATAAGGCTTGTCGAAGGGATCGAGGACCTTACCAAGGCCGAGGCGAGTTTTTTTTCCCGGAAAGAGTACGAGGAAATCGACCTCCCAGGGTTTCTCTCCCGGGTCACGGCGCGACTAACGCCGCTCGCCCTAGAGAAGGGACTTGCGATGAGGCTCTTGTCCGACCGGGACATCACGGTATCGTCCGATCCTGACAAGCTGGAGAGGATCGTGGAGAATATTCTGACCAATGCCATAAAAAATACCGTATCCGGAGAGGTCGCGGTAAACTACGGCGCAGACCGCGACATGTTTTATGTCGAGATCAGGGACACGGGTATCGGTATCCCCGAAGATAAGACCAATCTCGTTTTCAGGAGGTTTTACAGGGGTGAAGAAACCGGAGGCATAGGGCTTGGGCTCGCCATTGTGAAGGAACTGGTGGACGTGATGGGCGGGCGGATCGATCTGAACAGCAAGGTCGGTGAAGGGACTGTATTCACAGTGTGGCTCCCTTTGCAGAAAAAGACCATAGTGTGATGGAAATACCGTACAGGAAGACAAAGAACGGGATAGCGATCGAGGTAAGGGTCGAACCGAGGTCTTCCAGAAAGTGCATTGCCGGTATTCTGGGGAACGTCGTTAAGGTGAAACTTACAGCCCCTCCTGTCGGCGGGGCCGCCAATGAGCAGTTGATCGAAGTGATATCGGAAGCTACTGGGATAAAAAAATCCAGTAT
>JBECKU010000390.1:0-2315 GCA_040235385.1 Candidatus Sulfobium sp.
GTCCAGGCCCTGATCGAGTCACGCATCGATCGCCTCAATGACCGGGACAAAAAGGTGCTGATGCTGGCGGCCGTGATCGGCAAGCAGTTCTCTGCCGGCGTCCTGGAGAGAATCTCGGCGCTGTCGCCGTCCGAAACCGAGGCCGCGCTCCGATCACTGAAGGACGCCGGCTACCTGTTCCCGATCTCCATCTATCCCCGGGAAAAGTATGTTTTTGCCCATCCGTTGACACAGGAGGTTGCCTACGCCGCGCAGTTGGCAACGCAACGCCTCGCTGTACATAAGGCAGTAGCTGAAGCCATCGAGGCTACGTCCGGGAGGAATGCCGACCGGAAAGCTGCGGTGATCGCTTATCACTACGAGCGCGGCGGCGCCGGACTGCAAGCGGCACGCTGGTACAGGCGGGCAGCGGGGTGGGCAGGCAGGAACGACCTCCCTGCCGCCTACCAGTACTGGTCCAGGGTTCGTGTTCTGCTGGAGGGAGAGACTGATTCGAAGGAAGTCCGGACCCTGGCGCTCGCCGCACGGTGGCGGATGCTGAATCTGGGCTGGCGGATTGGCCTGGAGGAAAGCATGGCGCGACGGCTGTTCCAGGAAGGGCAGGCGCTGGCGAGGCAGATGGACGACCTGCCGGGGGAAGTCGGCATGCTGCTGTTCTTCGGTATTACGAGGATGATGGCGGGTGCCCTCCGGGAGGCTCTGGAGATATTTGCCGATGCTCGCCGCCTGGCCGAATCGGACGACGATCCGAACCTCGTGCTGGAGACGCTGGGCCCGCCTATTCACGCTTATATTTCCGCCGGTCGACTCGACGAGGCGCTTCGAGACGCCGACGAGGGGATTGCTGCGCTTCGGCATCGGCCCGAAGTCGGCAGGGAGATGTTCGGCCTGACGCCGAGCCTGTACCTTCGTTGTTGCCGTGGCGAGATCCTGCTGCTGCAGGGGCATGACGAACCCGGGCGGCGCGAGCTTGAGACCCTGGCCCGGGATGCGCGCGAGACCGAGGATTACGAAATCCTCGGCTGGGCCCTCGGCAGCCTGGCACGGACGGCAGCGCTCGCCGGGGATACGCCCGGGGCGATCGCCCGGATGGACGAGTGCCTCGAGATTTCGGAACAGGCGGGCGCTCTGTCCTCTCGTGTGCGTGCTGCAGTGAACATGAGTCTGGTGCATATCATCCGGGGAGCCTATAGCGATGCGGTGCGGTCCGTGGCCTCGATCCTGCCCATAGCCCGGGAGAGGCGGATCGGCCTTGACCACGAGCCGTTCCTGCTGGCGTGCCAGGCGGAAGCCCTTGCCAGGGACGGGCGGGCTAACGAGGCCCTGCCGGTGGCGAAAGAAGCCGTCGCCAGGGCCACGGAGTACGGGACACGCTCGTGGGAGATCCCGGCCAGACTGAGTCTCGCCAGGTCGCTTGGCATGAAGGGTTCTCGGCGGGACCCGGCCGTCGGGCACCAGCTGGAGACGGCGCGAGAGCTGATCGAGCAGACCGGTGCCTGTGCATTCGAGGGTTGGTGGGAGCTCCTGGCGAATGAACCGTCGGTATCCACCCTGATGGACACAGAGAAAAGCGCCTGACGATTCCGTGGTCAGCCCGGTGGTCACGTCACGGCATGGTCCACGGCCGCATCCCGCGCTGTAGCCCTTTCCGGAGCCGCCGGTGTTACTTTAGGCGCTCCCTTCAGGAGTCCCGTCGCTTCTATCCACAGGGAGAAGGATTGGAGGAAAGGTCGATGGCCGATTTTGATTACGACTGGCTGATCGTCGGTTCAGGATTCGGCGGCAGCGTCTCCGCATTGCGGCTGGCGGAGAAGGGATACAGGGTGGCTGTGCTGGAAAGCGGGCGCCGCTTCCGTGACGAAGATTTCGCTCAGTCGACCTGGCAACTCAATCGTTTCCTCTGGGCTCCCCTTTTCGGCCTTCGCGGCATCTTTCGGCTCACCGCGTTCCGGGACATTTTCATCGCCAGCGGGTCAGGGGTGGGCGGCGGAAGCATCGTGTATGCCAACACGCTGTACCGGGCGAAGCCGAGTTTCTATGTGAACGACCAATGGAAAGACGTTGGTGACTGGGCGGCCGAGCTGGCGCCACATTACGAGACTGCGGAGCGCATGCTGGGTGTCAACGAGGTGCCCTTCGAAAGTCCGGCCGACGGTCTGCTCAAGGACATCGCGGCCCACGCGGGCAAGAGCGAAACCTTCCGCCGCACGCCGGTCGGGGTCTTTTTCGGAGAACCCGACGTGGCGGTCCCGGATCCCTATTTCGGTGGTGACGGACCCGACCGGACCGGCTGTATCCGCTGTGGCGCCTGCATG
>JBECKU010000029.1:0-8445 GCA_040235385.1 Candidatus Sulfobium sp.
TTCTTGTTTACTCACACCGGGAAGATTCTCCGTGGCATGATGCCGCTAATGCCCGCATGATTGAAATGGCCGAGGGACGCGCCCCGTGGGCGATACCATGGCCTTGCATCCACGAATTTCTGGCCATAGTTACCCACCCCCGGATTTACAGTCCGCCGACACCGCTCATAAAGGCGGTTGATCAGGTTGAGGCGTGGCTTGAATCACCCAGCCTCGTTCTTCTCTCCGAATCAGAGCATTACTGGCCGGTTCTGCGATCCATGCTCCAGAGCGGACGCGTATCAGGCCCTCACGTACACGATGCGCGCATTGCAGCCTTGTGCCGGAATCACGGCGTGGGGGAGCTGTGGACCGCTGACAGGGACTTTGGCCGATTCCCCGGAATTCAGGTCAGAAACCCTTTGGTAGGGTAAAGTAATCTCTTCTATATCGTTTATATCGTTTGGGCTGCCAGGGTACCGGATGTTTTTTTCCTGTGCGGAATTTCTTAGATCTTCGGTCGACACGCTGTTTATTGGCGGAAAACCTTTTTCAACAGGTCCGTTGCCCGCGCGGCGGGGTCGGTCCTGATCTTCTTCTCCTCCTGCCCGACCATGTAGAAGAGTCCGTCCAATGCCTCTTCAGTGACATAGTGGTCCAGATCGAGCGACTGACTGGACATCAGAGGGATCGACTCGTACTTTGCCATCATCTCCTTGTAAGAACGGGTAGCGCCCACCTCATCAAGGCTCGAGGATATCTCGGGCTCGAAGGCGGCATAAAGTTTATCGTGTGTCCTTTCGCGGAAAAACTCTGTGGCTGCGGTATCCCCTCCGTTCAGTATTTTTTTCGCGTCATCAAAGCTCATCTCCTTAATCGCATCGCCGAAATATCCGGCCGCTTTGGGCGCCGCCTTCTCCGCCGCCCTGTTCATGCTCAGGACGAAGGCATCGACTTCTTTTCCGAACCCTACTTTACTCAGGACATCTCCAACCTTCTGTATTTTTTCCGGCATGAGGATCTTTATCATCTCGTTGCCGAAATACCCGTTCTCCTTTGAAACGGCAGCCACCGCCCTTTCAGTGCTTAAAGAGAGGGCTTCCTTAAGTCCCGAGACGACGGTACTCTCATCCATTCCGCCGCCCGGTGTGCGTCCTATTTCTTTCATTATGGAATCGAACATCCCTGCATGAGCCGCCAAACCCGACGTAACTACAACAAGAAAGATGAGAAAAAGGACCTTTTTCATTGACTTTCCCCTTTAAAATAAATTATTAAAATAAATTATCCGCTATCGGTCCACTTCTCATGACACCTTCAGTTCCGACGTACACTGAGAGCACCGGGTCGCCTTGAGAGGAATCACAGACAAACAGAAAGGACATTCCTTCGTAGTAGGAGCTGGGGCAGGAGCTTCTTCCTCCCTCTTAAGCCTGTTCATATAGCGGACGAGAAGAAACACCGCGAAAGAGATGATCAGAAAATTGATAATCGTATTGATGAAGACGCCGTAATTCAGTGTAACCGCTCCCGCTTTCTGGGCATCGGCAAGCGTAAGATACGGAGCGGCAACTGCGCCTTCTTTCAGCACCAGGAAAAGGTCTGAAAACTCGACATTTCCCACCAGGAGACCGATTGGCGGCATGATGACATCAGAGACAATCGATTTGGTAATCGCACCGAATGCCGCCCCTATGATGATACCCACCGCCATATCAACGACATTTCCCTTGACTGCAAATTCCTTAAATTCCTTGAACATTATTCCCTCCCTCCAGGAGGCATCGGGTTTTTGAAGCCCCCCGGTCTTGATCGATTCCTTTCAATTCATGAAGTAACCCCTCAGTTCAATCACAGAATATCATGAGAACAAAGGCCAGTCAATCTCATACACTGGGTCCCGCTTCGTGTGAAAGAACCTGCTGACATAATTATTGCATATATAGAATTATTCGCTTACACTTTACTATAGAGTGGCGCTTTTTCTGCTTTGCATTACGACTTTTAAAAAAGGATTCAGACATGATCACATTCATAAGGACATTGGGAACCTGGACCCTGCTGACTTTGCGTGGCATGGGGAACATGTTCATATTCCTTATCCGGTCCTTTTATATTGTTTTTGTGCCCCCGTTCAAATTCAGGATCATGCTGCGGCAGATGCGGTTCTTCGGCAACAAGTCCCTTGTCGTCATATTACTGACCGGCTCTTTCACCGGCATGGTTCTCGGTCTTCAGATTTACTATACACTCAGTAAATTCGGCTCCGAGGCCCTTCTCGGACCTGCGGTAGCCCTGTCGATCATCAGGGAATTGGGACCCGTCCTCTCCGCTCTTATGGTGACGGGAAGAGCGGGTTCCGCCCTCACGGCAGAGATCGGCATCATGAAGATTACGGAGCAGATCGATGCATTGACCTCAATGGGCCTCGATCCCATTCGTTATCTGATCGTCCCCAATATTGTCGCGGCGATACTTGCCTTTCCCCTTCTTACATCGATTTTTGACACGATAGGCATATTTGGGGGATATTTTGTCGGAGTCCAACTGCTCGGACTCAGCCCCGGGACGTATTTTTCACAGATGGAGTCGTTCCTCAAGATGGAAGACATCGTGATCGGACTTTACAAATCGGTCAGTTTCGGCATCATCGTTTCCTGGGTCTGTTGTTACAAGGGATATGTAACTGGATACGGAGCGGAAGGCGTGAGCAAGTCGACCACAGCGGCCGTTGTCATGTCTTCGGTTTTGATTCTCATATGGGATTATTTCCTGGGCTCGTTGTTTTTATGAGGCGGCGTTCCACGGCGTGTAGAAAGAGGCATATTGAACCGTTTCACTCATAATATCAGGGCATTACCGCCGGATAAGGTGGTGGCTTCTTGATCAGGATCACCAATCTGAGAAAGTCGTTCGCCCGGCAAAAGGTTCTGAACGGCGTGAACCTCAACATTGCCAATAAGGAAGTCATGGCCATCATCGGACGGAGCGGCGGAGGGAAGAGCGTGCTTCTGAAGCATATAATCGGCCTCCTCAAGCCCGACGAAGGAGATATTCTGATCGAAGGCGTGGATATCACGACCGTTCACGGCGATGAGTTGGATGAGATCAGGGAGAAGTTCGGAGTAGTTTTCCAGGGTGGCGCTCTATTTGATTCGCTCACTGTTTACGGAAACATCGCCTTCCCCCTAAGGGAAAAAACGAAACTCGGCAAGAAGGAAGTGAGGGAAAGAGTATTGCAGGCGCTGGATGATGTGGGGCTCAGAGGCATGGGTAACAAATATCCCGCAGAGATCAGCGGGGGCATGAAAAAACGCGTTGCGCTCGCCCGCGCTTTGATCTCGGAACCCACTATCGTCCTTTTCGACGAGCCGACAACCGGTCTCGATCCGATCATATTGAATTCAATACACAGGTTGATAAAGAAAACACATGAAAAGTACGGTTTTACCGGCATCATCATCAGCCATGAGATCCCTGAGATATTCAATGTCGCCGACAAAGTGGCTATGCTGTATAATGGAGAAATTGTCGAGTCGGGGACGCCGGAGGAGATAAAGAATTCGGAAAATCCCGTGGTCCGGCAGTTTATCACCGGGTCTCTTGAAGGACCGATAGAAGCTATCATTTAAACCCCGTTATTCGATGAAATAAGCAATGCTTCCTAATCTTTCTAACGGGGTAAACAGGAGGTTGATATGAAAAAAGTCGATTTGGAACTGGCAGTTGGCTTTTTTTTACTTTTGGGCATCCTTTCCCTGGCATATATCTCCATCAAGCTGGGCAGGCTGGAACTCATCGGCGGAGGAGGATATCCTCTCTATGCTGAATTTACACAGGCGGGGGGGATCAAGGAAGGTTCAGTCGTCGAGATCGCCGGCGTGCAGATAGGGAGGGTAAAGAGCGTTAGACTCTCGGATTACGAAGCTCTGGTCGAATTTACGATAAATGAGAACGTCAAGATCCAGGAAGACGCCATTGCTTCGATAAAGACGAAGGGCCTGATCGGAGAAAAATTTGTCCAGATATCCCCCGGGGCATCGGAAGAGATGATACCGCCGGGGGGCAAGATCCGGGACACTGAATCCGCCATCGATATCGAGGAATTGCTTTCCAAATACGCATTCGGAGAAGTTTAGGAGGTGTCATGAGAACCCTTGGAGAACGAAAACTGTTATTCTTTTTCACGCTTATTTGCCTTCTGCTTCTACCGGTCATTCCTGGGCAGGCTAATGCCGGGGACCCTACGGAACAGGTGAAACAGACCATCGAGAAGGTAAGAGAGATATTCAAGGACAAGAATCTGAAAAAACCTGAAAACAGGGAAAAGAGAGATGAACTGCTTCGCGAAGTTGTCGGAAAGAGACTGGATTTCGAGGAGATATCCAAACGGTCACTCGCCCGTCACTGGAGGAAACTCACCGCGGAACAAAGGAAGGAATTCGTCTCTCTCTTTTCGGACCTTCTTGAGACGACCTACCTTAACAAAATAGAGAGATCCCAGGAAGAGGACATTGAAAAGCATGAAGAAGACAAAGTCCTCTACCAGGGTGAGAGAATCGAAGGCCGCTATGCCTCAGTTAAAACGACCATCGTCACCTATAAGGGGACCGAGATACCGGTGGAGTATCGTCTGATTAAAGAAGACGGCGAGTGGAAAGCTTATGACATAGTAATAGAAGGCGTGAGCCTTGTGAGCAATTACAGGTCCCAGTTCAACAGGATCATACACTCCGAATCCTACGACGAGCTTGTGAAAAAGCTCAGGGAAAAGACGATCAAGGAAGAGTGAACCGCGTCAGTCCGGAAAATGCAGATATTGATTCTCCCCGGGCGAATCCGCGGAGCGTACAAAAATTTCTTTAACTCGATGAGATATTGCGAAAAGAGGTCCTATCTATTTATCTTGTCCGTCCGGTGCTGTATATATGCATCTCTCAGGGAAGTATAGGGGTCGAGGGCGGATTCTTTAAAATCCTCGTAATCGCCGATCCTGAGAGACGTATCGTTGACCGTCTCGTATGCCCTCGTACCGATTATGGCGCCGGTATCGGAAAGATAGTCTACCGGATACAGAAAACCGTCTCCGAAACGGCCTATCGAATCCCGGAGGGAGGAAGGCCCGAGGAAAGGCCAGACGATATAAAATCCGTCATTGACGCCGTAAAACCCGAGGGTCTGTCCGAGGTCTTCCTCACCGGCCTTGAAATCAGGGTTGCCTTGTGCAAGGTCGAATAAACCTCCAAGACCTGCCGTAGAATTGGCTAGAAATCGGAATGTCTGCAACCCCGCCGCCTCGAATTTGAGTTGAAGAATGGAATTTACGATCCTGATCGGAGCAGTGAGATTATTGAAAAAATCGCGCACCCGCAAGCGGCCGAACTCGGGAACAACCTTGCCATAACCCTGTGAAACGGGCTTGAGCACCCAGAAATAGAACTTATCGTTAAAGTGAAACATGGCACGGTTCCATGGCGCAATCGGATCCGGGATAGTGGGGCCTTCTTCGTACTCCTTTTCCGCGAAGGGATCTTCGAGGTAAGATTCATCCTCATCAAGCGCTTCTCCGCTGATCGCCTGGGCGCCGACTGTAGCCGGCGCCAGAAGGACCGCAACAACGATTAAAATCGCACATCCACCCAATATTTTTGCTGGATTCATATGTTATCCGCCTTTCGCCCTTTTATCCTTCTAAAATTCCTCATTCTCATATTCTCGGCTTTCCAAATTTCATTTTACGCCGAAGCACGAAGAAATCCAGAAAAATCTTAATACTTCATTACTTCCTCAATCCCTCGCCTGATCCTGTCGGCGCTCGGCAGATAATCATCCTCCAGCTTCGGAAGAGGCAAGACGGTGTCATACCCGGTAACCCTAACAATAGGCGATTTCAGATAGAGCATCGCGTGCTCTGCAACAGATGCGGAGAGTTCAGCGCCGAACCCGCATGTACGGGGGGCTTCATGGACTATGACGACTCTCCCCGTCTTTTTAACGGAACTGAAAATCTTGTCTTCATCGAAAGGAGTTAATGTCATCAGGTCGATAACCTCCGCGTCAAGATCCTTCACGGACTGCATAACGCGATGGAGCATGCTGCCCCACGCAAGGACGGTCACATCCTTCCCTCCCCGAACAACCCTTGCCTCGCCGAGCGGAACCATGACTTCACCCTCCTGCACCTCTTCCTTTACGAGCCGGTAGAGCCTTGTAGATTCGAGGAATATCACCGGGTCGGGGTCCCGTATGGAAGAAATCAGGAGGCCTTTGGCCGTCGAAGGAGAAGAGGGTACCACGACCTTGATGCCGGACATATGGCAGAGCAGAGCCTCCGAACTCTCAGAGTGGAGTTCCGGGGCCTTGATCCCTATGCCGTAAGGCGTCCGTATAACCAGGGGACATGTATATCGTCCCCTCGAACGCGACCGGATCCTCGAGGCATGAGAAAATATCTGGTCGAGGGCGGGATAGATGAACCCCATGAACTGGACCTCTGCCACCGGTTTCAGACCGTAGGCGGCCATGCCTATCGATATGCCCACGATGCCCGATTCAGCGAGAGGGGTGTCGATAACCCTCTCCGGACCATACAGGTCAAGAAGTCCCTCCGTAGTCCGGAAGACTCCACCGTCCCTGCCCACGTCCTCGCCGAGAAGAACGACATCTTTATCCCTTTCCATTTCTTCCTTCAACGCAAGATTTATGGCCTGAACCATGGACATTTTAGGCATATCAGAAATCCTCCGACTGCTTCATCTGACGTTTTGAGGGCTTCTCGTATGTATAAAGAAACATATCTCCGGGTTTCGGGGGTTCAACCGATTCGGCCTTTTTCACGGCTTCGTCGACTTTTTCCTTCGAGCGTTCTTCCACTCCCTTTCCATATTCTTCCGACCACAGGCCTTTCTTTTCCATGAACAACTTAAGTCTGAGAATCGGGTCTTTCGGTTTCCATGCCTCGATCTCCTCCTGTGAGCGGTACCTCGATGCGTCGTCGGCGGTCGTATGGTCCGACATCCTGTAAGTCACACATTCGATCATGCTCGGTCCCTCACCCGCCCTGGCATTGGCAGCAGCGGACTTCACGGCCTTATAGACGGCAAAAATGTCATTCCCGTCTACCTGGAGGCCATCGAACCCATATCCGACGGCCTTCTGGGCAAGCGTTTTGGCGGCGGTCTGGCGCTCTCTCGGGACCGAGATGGCCCAATGGTTGTTCTGGCAAATAAAAACTACGGGCAGTCTGAACACGCCTGCCATATTGAGGGCTTCGTGGAAATCGCCTTTTGAGGTCCCGCCGTCCCCGAAAAAGACGGCGACAGCAATTTTATCACCCCTGTATTTCGCCGCCATTGCGGCTCCCACGGCATGCGGGATCTGGGTTCCTACCGGCACACAAACCGGAAAAATGTTCAGGTCGTCGGGAGTCTTTACCCCTCTTTCGTCCCCGGACCAATACTGGAAAAGCATGTACATGGGATATCCCATCGCAATATAGACGCCCATCTCCCTGAAGGTGGGGAATATCCAGTCGGTTTTTTCCAGGGCCAGAGCGCTGCCGATCTGAGACGCTTCCTGACCCAGTATTGAGGCGTAAGTTCCCAGTCTTCCCTCCCGCTGAAGGTTGAGAGCACGGTGGTCGAATATCCGGGACACTACCAACAGTTCGTAAGTCTTTTTTATCTCGTCTTCGGAAAGCGCGGGCAGGAGTGATTCATCGGCATTGCCCTTCTCGTCCAGGATATCCAGTCTTTCTATCGTAAAGGTCTCTATTGTCTTCTCGGGCATCTTGAGCGGCCTCCTTACCGATTTATTCAAAAGCTTACCACAATATGCCGGTGTGTTCTATCAAATCGCTTGCGCAACAAATGGGAATGACGGATCTCACCACAGAGACACTGAGACACGGAGAAGACTTAAAAATGCAAAATTCTGACTTCTGCATCTTGACTTCCCTCGGTCGCCGAAGGAGACTGACTTAAAACAGACTTTCTCTGTGTCTCCGTGTCTCTGTTGTTAATTTTCTCGTCATTTTGTACAAGATCTTCTGAGGGACTAATCAGGCTTAACTGAACCTTGTTCGGCAAAAAAATGCACAAGGACTTCGGAATCTTTCGGGGTCAGATCGAATTTTATGCAGGCTTCACCGATCAATTTCGGCAACTCGGCCCGGGGATTTTCACTCCGCATATCCGATATCCACTTGATCGCCCTTCTCAGTTGCTCGCCTTCAGGCAGAATGCTCATTAACTGTTCCTCCTCAAGCCATATTTGTTCAATTATTGATAAATTTACCTTACAATTGCATACCCAACTTAAAAAGAAAAGCGAACGTGCCGAAAAAGTCCATAATCGGAGGCTCCACAGCATGTCAGTCTTTTCTCTGGATGCAACGCCCCGGTTAATCTGCATCCTTGCAGGCGCCTCATCTCTCCTTTACCTCTGACTCAACGGTCAACTCCCTGC
>JBECKU010000177.1:0-3712 GCA_040235385.1 Candidatus Sulfobium sp.
CCGAATCGCAGTGATATTTTCTCATCCGGCTGGATGGTCAGAACCAGGATATTCGGTTCCATTACATCGCAGGACCTGCCGAAAAGACGAAGCGGCAACTGCTTGAGCTGGAAGCATATTTCGGTAACCCGTCTGGGGAGCCGCTTTCCGGTTCGGACATAAAAAGGCACGCCCGCCCAGCGCAGGTTGTCGATGTAGAACTTGCCTGCAAAGTAAGTCGCGGTCAAGGAAGAGGGTGACACATTATCTTCTTCCCTGTAGCCCCGGACCGCTTCGCCCCCTATTTCTCCTTTCCCGTATTGTCCCCTCACCATCCATTTATCTATACTGTCCCTGTCCAGGGGTCGTATGGCCTCCAGGACCTTCAATTTTTCGTCCCTGATGAAATTCGCCCTGAACGCCAGCGGCGCTTCCATCGCCACGAGACCCATTACCTGAAGCATATGGTTCTGGACGATGTCCCTGACCACTCCGGCCGACTCATAGAAAGAGCCCCTCTGAGCGATCCCCGACTGCTCGGCCACCGTTATCTGAACGTTGTCGATATATTGGCGGTTCCATATTTCGACAAACATTGTATTGGAGAAACGAAAAAAAAGGATGTTCTGAACGGGATCTTTGCCGAGGTAATGATCGATACGGTAAATCTGTTCCTCGTCGAAGGCGCCTGTCAATATATCATTCAGTTCCGACGCGGAACGTCTATCGTGGCCGAAGGGTTTCTCGACTACTATTTTAGTATTAAATGTGCCCTTGCACAGGTTCCTGCTCTTCAGTTTCTCCACGACAAGCGGTACGACCTGAGGCGGCACCGCCATATAATAAATCACATTTTTGCGTCCTCCATCCGGAGGACTCGTGATCTCCTCGATTTTTCCGCAGAGCTTTTCATAGGTTTCATCTTTCTCAAATCTGCCCTGCATAAAAAAAATGCTCTCGCTGAATTCCTTCCATTTTTCTTCATCGAAATCTTCCCGGTCGTGTTCCTGGACCGTCTTCTTCAGTTTACTCCTGTACTCTTCGTTGTCCGAGTCGGCCATGTCCACGCCCAGAAGGGAAAATTCTCCGGGCAGTTCATTTTCTTTGTAGAGATAAAAAATCGAGGGGACAAGTTTGTTCCTGCTGAGGTCGCCCCCGCCTCCGAATATGACCATTGTACTCGGTTCGATCTCCTGCTCATCGGTGACGATATCGCACGTCTGCAAAAACCTGCTGTCGATATATGTCCTCCCGCCGTTCATTCTTTCAGGAATTCCTTTTCTATAAGGTTTACTTTTTCCAGCCTGCGGCGGTGTCTCTCCGCTTCGGAGAATTTCGCATTAAGAAAACTCATTACTATTTCCTTGGCCAATTCGGCCCCCACGACCCTCTCACCCAGACTGAGCACGTTCATATTATCATCCTCAACGCCCTGATGGGCAGAAAATGTATCATGACATACAGCGCATCTGACCCCCGGGAACTTATTTGCGGCGATGGACGCACCGACCCCGCTTCCGCACACGAGAATGCCCCTTTCGGCTTTCCCCTGCCTCACCGCCTCCGAGACAGCCCGTGCAAAATCCGGATAATCGGACGGCTCCGGTCCGGTGGCCCCGAAATCGATAACCTCATATCCTTTTTCAGTAAGGAATGCGACGATAATTCCTTTCAGAAGGAAACCGCCGTGATCGGCCCCTATCGCTATTTTCATATCAATTCACCATAACCCCGGCAAAAGCCGTTTTCACCTAATTTTTTGCTTTTTCATTTCTTGATAAGAGAGTTCCAGTCCTCCGAGAACTTTTCCATTCCCTTTACCGTCAGATCATGCGAAAGATCGTAATCCTGCCAGTTCTTTGTAAGGCCGATGTCTTTATAGGGAATGCTTTTCAGGCCCCCCGCACCATACTCATAGTCGTCTCCCGGGATGGGAAGGCCTTTGTCGGCCCATTCTTTCAGGATCTTGAAGGGGGACGTAATGATATCCGACCCGAGCTTGAGGGCGTACATAAGATGGTCAAGGTTCCTCACACTTGCGGTAAGCACCTCGACATGTCCGTCGCCCTTTTCATACATCTTCAGGATATTGGAGATGAGATCCATGCCGTTCTCTTCCCTGTCGTCGAGGCGGCCTATGAAGGGGGAGACATAAACATCTCCTTTTTTGGCTTCTTTTGTCGCACTGTAAACGGCGGCGGCCTGTTCCTGTGTAAAGCAGAGGGTCATGTTGATCCTCATGCCGTCCCTGATCGCCTGTTCGGCCGCCTTCAGTCCCTCAGTGGCAGAAGGGAATTTCACCTGTGCGTTGGGGATCCATGAAAACATCTCTTTCCCCTGCCTGAGCATCGCTTCAGATTTGGTCGAGGGATCGGCGTAGACCTCCACTGATATCGAACCTTGCGGGACCAGGCCGGAGATCTCCCGGACCACTTCCCGGTAAAAATTCAATATCTCTTCTTCCGTGAATTTGTCGCCTTTCTCAAGTCGCTCCTTGGCCCTGGGATTTCTCGATATGAGAGTGGGATTGGTCGTCTGTCCGTCAAGGAAACCCAGAAGGTCTATGGCCTGTTTCGTTTCTTCGGGGTCCCCCCCGTCGAGAAATATCCTGGTTTTCAGATTGTTGGGTCTCATAGCAGCTCCTTTACTTTTTTTATGATGGCTGACCTCGAGATCTCTTCAAAATCGAGCAGCTCATCCGGTTTTCCGCTTTTCGGGGTCTTCCGGACGGCGAGCGAATGGATCGGGATATCGAATTCGGCAAGTTCGGTCCTTACCGCTTCCCCGATGCCCCCTTCCGCGTGATGGTCTTCCACAACTATAAGCGCACTTGATACGGTCCCCGCTTTTTTGAGGGTAGCCTTATCCATGGGTTTGATGCTGTAAAGATCGATGACCCTTATAGAGATGCCCTCTTTTTTCAGTTCTTCATAAGCGTCGAGCGCTTCATGCACGGTGATTCCCGCCGCGGCCACGGTGATAGAGTCCTTTTCGCTTTCTTTCAACACCTTGCTGCCGCCGATCGGAAAGCCTTCATTTTTGCCGTATATAATAGGTGTCTTCTTCCTCGTTGTGCGGATGTAGACTATCCCTTTGTGGGAGGCCGCCTCTTCCACCATCTTTTCGGCAGAAACGGCGTCGCACGGATAGAGAACGACACTCTTCAGGATCGACCTGAACATTGCGATGTCCTCAAGCCCCATCTGTGAGGGGCCGTCCTGGCCGATGGATACCCCCGCATGGGACCCGCAGAATTTAATATTCGGGTCCGAATACTGGCTCATCCTGATCTGGTCGAAAGCACGGGAGAGGAAGGCGGAAAAGGTAGATACAAAGGGGACCTTGCCCCGGTCAGAAAACCCGAGCGCCGCCCCTGCCATGTTCTGCTCGGCGATATACATCTCAAAGAAGCGCTCCGGATATTCATCTCTGAAGATGTAGGAGCGCGTAGAGTTGGATACTTCGCCGTCCAGCGCCACGATGTCAGGAAACTTGGGATATAACCGTTTCAGGGCATTTCCGTAACCGTTTCTTGTAGCAACCGCTTTGTCGGGGTTGTAGGAAGGCTCTTTGACGGCCCCGGCGGGTTCAGGCTTTTCCGGGTACAGGTCGTCAGGCCGTGAGATCTTGCCATGTACAGTTTTATCGACATCCCCCAGTTCTTCCAACGCCTGTTTGAGCTGATCGTCGTCGAGCGCCTTGCCGTGCCATCCGTTTTTGTCTTCTACGAGGG
>JBECKU010000354.1:0-7350 GCA_040235385.1 Candidatus Sulfobium sp.
GTATCTTTTCCGGTCTTTTTGATCTCTATAGTGATCGATCCTTCTCCGTTGATGGAGCCGCCGATGACGGTGTTGCCCTCCGTCTTTGTCACCGGTTTAGACTCCCCTGTCAGCATCGCCTCATTCACTGATGTCTCTCCTTTGACGATCTCACCGTCCGCCGGCACCTTCTCTCCGGGTTTTATAAGGACCCTGTCCCCGCCCTTCAATTCATCGATGGGGACGTCTTTCGTGCCGCCCTCGTCAAGGACGAGATGTGCCTCAGAAGGCATGAGTTTAGCCAGCTCTTCAAGGGCCCGCGATGCCCCCATCACGGACTTCATCTCGATCCAGTGGCCAAGGAGCATGATATCCACCAGCGTCGCCAGCTCCCAGAAGAAGATCTTACCCTCAAGCCCGAAGACGACAACGCTGCTATAGATATAAGCCACGCTGATCGCAATGGCAATGAGAGTCATCATCCCGGGGTTTGAGGATTTCAGCTCATCATAGATGCCCTTGAGAAAAGGGTACCCCCCGTAAAAGAAGACTGCGGAGGAAAACCCGAAAAGCACATAGAGGTCCCCGGGAAATCTGATCGCTTCTCTCAACCCGATGAACTGCTGGATCATCGGGGAAAGAGCGAGAATAGGGATGGTCAGGACGAGCGATATCCAGAACCTTTTCCTGAAGTCGGCGACCATATGGGCGTGATGACTCCCGTGGTCATGCCCTTTACCTTTCTCATGACCTCCATGCTTGACATGACCTCCGTGGTCGCCATGCTTCATCCCGTGCTGTTCATGATTGTTCATTAAAGTCTCATACTCCCGATAGCGTTCTTTCTTCAAGGTTATCACATGAACAAACGATGACCAACACCCCGGAAATATTCGATATACATGGATCGAACAATTTCGGAAGGTGTTCCGAGGGGGACTTACCGGATCTCTCCGGCAGGGAGACTTACGCCGCGGCGCTCCAGCATACTTCCCTCCGCACGGTAAAGACCGATGAGAGCGATTCGGTAATTGACGACCGCTTCGACCTCAGCGATACTGCTGGCCAACAGGTCGCGCTGGGCCTGGGCAACCAGAAGAGCGGTGCTTTGGCCGACATCGAAACGTTCTTCTTCGGCCTTCAAGGTCTCTTCCTGCAGGATGCGGGTTACTCTCGAAGCCGCGATCTGCTTGCGTGCCCGCTCTACTTCGTTGACCGCAAGCATCACATCCTGCCGTACGATTTGCTCAAGGTTGGCCACGGCCTTTTTTGCCTGTACCAGCGAGGCGCGCGCCGACAGGTTGCGGGAATCCGCAGCCCGATTGATCAGGAAATGGCTCAGGCTCACTCCGACCGTAAAATCGTATGTGTCATCGTCCAGCGATCTAAAAGACCCGGAGAAACTGTCCGCAAAGCCAGTTTTTCCCAATGTTATAAAAAGGTCCAGTTTGGGAAGAATGCCGTTACGGGTCACAATTGTTTCCAGACGGTCCTGTTCGATGCGCAAAAGGGCCTCGTTCAAATCCGGCCGCATCCGATGGGCCAGATCGAGACGGTCAGCCAGGTCCGTGATCGGCCGGGGTTCGATGCCGGGCTCGCTTGTGGCATTAATCCGATCATCCAGCAGACCTTCCGGGTCAGGGTTGATCAACCTCAGAAGACGCACCCGGCGTTCTTCGAGCAGACTGCGAGCGTCTATAAGGGCCTGCTCGCGGCGGGCCACTTCGGCGCGCGCGGCAGCGGCCTCTATCTCGGGAAGTATGCCGACCTCGATCCTCAGCTCGACTTCCTCACGCTGCTTTTGCGCGACCTCCAGCGACCGCTCGAAGATCTCTATTTCCTTCTTCGCCAGCACGAAGTTCCAGTAAGCCGTCTCAGTTTCCGCCAGAAGCGCCTCCGTAAAGCCTCTCAATTCATATACACTCGCGACCGTGCCGAGCTCCGCCTGCCGCACGCTTGCAAGGTTTACAGCGGGTCCGAACCCCCGCAAGAGAGACTGCGTGATGTTGAGTCCGAGCCGTGCACTGTATTGCTCGGGAGTGCGGTTCGAGAACTGGCGCTCATCACTCACCGTGGCCTCGACCGTAGTGCCGGTCGGCAGCTTCTGACGGACCCCGGCCACTGAGCTGGTATCGCTTCCCTCGACGCTGAACTGCTCCTCTGTCGACCGTGAGATCTCGATCGACCGCTCCTTGAAGTACTCAAATTCAAAGAAAAGCTCGGGATCGAATACTCCGCGTTCGATCTGCTCGAAGGTTCCGGCAATGACGGGATTTATCTGTTGGACCTGAAGGTCTCGGTTGTTCTTGAGCGAAAGCATGGTCGCCTGTTCCACCGATAGCTCAAGCGGACCTTCCTTCGGTAGTGCGAACGCCTGCTCCCGGGCCAAACGCGGTTCAGGCCCTTTGGGAATTTCCATCTTAAAGCTTTCCTCTTTACGAAGCCGGTTGTCAAGGCTATGCTCAAAGACGCTCCATCGGTCCGGTTGGGCGCATCCGCTCAAAAGCAGTTGGGCCGCCGTCGTGAATATGATCAATTTAACAAAAGCCTTCACTTTTGTTTCCTTTCCCGCGCACGATGGAACAGCGAGTAGACTGCAGGAATCAGAACCAGGGTGATAAGAGTCGAGCCGGTGAGCCCTCCGACCACTGCCCTTGCCAGGGGGGCCTGGGCGTCGGCGCCCTCGCCTATTCCCAGAGCCAAAGGGAGCAGCGCCAGTATGGTCGTGAGGGTAGTCATCAGGATCGGCCTCAGTCTCCGGCGGCCCGCCTCGGTCACGGCTTCATCAACACCCATCCCGCTTTCGGTAAGACGGCTGGCCTGGTCCACAAGCAGGATAGCATTATTGACGACTATCCCTCCGAGCATGATGCATCCGATATAGGATTGCACGTTCAAGGTGGTTCCGGTCAGGAACAGTATTAGCAGCACGCCCACGGCGGCGACGGGCACCGAGAACATCACAACCAGGGGATTGCGGAGGGACTCGTACTGACAAGCGAGCACCATATATACCAGAACAAGAGCAAGAGCAAGCGAGACGACCAGTTCCCTGAACGCCTTCTGCTGTTCCTCGAAATTGCCCGCTACCATCAGGTCATATCCAACGGGACGGGGGATCCCTGCCAGCAGGGCCTGCACGTCGGAGGCGACCGACCCGAGATCCCGTCCGGAGACATTGGCGGTAACTGTGGCCACGCGCTGCTGGTCCTTGCGGTCGATAAGTAAGGGGCCGCGGCTTGGTTCCGTTTTTACAAGGTTCCGAAGCGTCACCTGTTCGCCCGACGCCGTAGTAAGCGTAAGGTTGAGTATCTCATCCAGCGAACGCTTCTCGGCATCCTTCAACTGCACCAGGATGCGATAAGAGTTGCCCCCGGTCCTGAACTCCCCGGCCTTTGTGCCGGCCACCGCAGTCTCGAGGATCTTGGTCACATCCCTCACGCTCAGACCGAGGTCGGCGACCTTGTCCCTGTCCACGCGTATCTCCTGCTGGGGGATTCCCGCCTCGCGGCTGGTGTCGACGTCAGTAACTCCCGCCACCTTACCGAGCTCCTTAGCGACGTGGTTTGCCAGAGCATCGAGCGTATGGAGGTTGAATCCGCGTATTTCTACGGTCAGGCCCTCATCGCCACCGAGGATCCGGTCCAGAATGAACTGGCCCTGTGGGGCTCTGACGCGAACATTCATCCCGGGGATCTCTCCGGCGAGCCGGAGTCGCAGGTCGTCCGCAATCTCCACATTGGATTCCTTTCTCCCGGACGCGGGAGAGAGTGCCAGACGAATCTCACCCTGGGAGGCCGCATTAGCCCTCCACCCGATCGACCCCACGCTGACAACAGAGGAAACCATTTCCGGAACCGAGGAATAGACTATCTCTTCCATCTTACGCGTTTGCTGGTCGACCAGTTCAAGACGGGTCCCGATCTCCATCTCGCCGGTTATCCTCACCTCGCCCTCATCGCTCGGGGGCAGGAACTCGGTCCCTATGAACGGGAGCAAAAGCAGGCTTGCTCCCAGGACAGCGGCCGCAATGAACACCGTGAGCAAACGGTGGTTCAATACCCACCGGAGGAGCTCGCGGTAACGGTCATTCATATTATTGAAAAAAGCTCCCGTTGCGCCCGAGAGGCGCTCGATCCACGCTGCCCGTGCTTTGCCCGCTTCTTCAGGCGTTCGTATAAGCTTTGAAGCAAGCATAGGCACCAGGCTCAGCGATACCATCAGGGAGCAGACCAGCGAGAAGACAATGACATAGGCCAGTTCCTTGAAGAGGATGCCCGATACGCCGCGTACAAAAATAAGCGGCAGGAAGATGACAAGAGTAGTAATGGTGCTGGCGATAATGGCGGCTCTGACCTCGAGCGTGCCTTCCACTGCGGCGACGTCGGGCGGCTCGCCGGACTCATCACGTCTTCGGAAGATATTTTCGAGCACCACGATGGAGCTGTCCACCATCATGCCCACGCCAAGCGCCAGCCCGCCCAGGGTCATAAGGTTCAACGTAAACCCCCCGAAGAAAATAAGCGCGAAAGTCGCGATGACCGAGATGGGGATGGCCAGAGAGATGATCAATGTGCTCCGCAGATTGCGGAGGAAAAAAAGAAGCACTATTATAGCGAGGGCGCCTCCGTAAAGGACGGACTGTGCCACGTTGGCTATTGAGCGTTCGATGAAATTGCCCTGGTTTATGACTGGAACTATTCTTATCTGGGGAAAGGCGGCATTGACGGCATCGATCTCCTTAAGCACACGTTTGGAGACTTCCACCGTGTTGGCATCGGCCTGCTTGCGAATGGCCACGCGCAGGCCGCGTTCTCCGTTTACGCGGACCAACCGATTTAGTTTCTCGTAGGTATCTGTGACATCGGCAATCTGTCCAAGCGTCACTGCGGCGCCCTCGCGCTCGATTATCACCGTGTTTCTGATCTGGTCGAGGTTGGCGAACTCGGCAGGCGCACGCAGAGTGACCTCATACCGGCCCTGTTCTATCTTGCCGGCCGGCAGGTCAAGATTGGCGTCGCGAACGGCCTGCAGTATGCGGTCCAGAGGCATACCCAACGCGTTTATGCGGTTGGGGTCCAGCTCTATCCGGACCTCACGGTTAAACCCTCCCCAAAGGTCCACCTGGGCCACTCCCGGGATGCGGCCGAAACGGTAGCGGATCTGGTCCTCTATAAGTTCGGTAAGCTCCACGGGGTCAAGGTCGCTTGAGATGCCCAGAATGACAACCGGAAAGGTGGCGATGTCGAACTTCCGGATACGGGGTCTCACGACATCTTCGGGCAGCTCGTTAATCTCGTCCTCAAGTTTGCCCTGGACGTCCAGTGAGGCGGTGTCTATATCGGTGCCCCAGACGAAGCTGACCCGCACGCTGCTCATTCCCTCTGAGGACTCCGACGTCATGTCCTCAACGCCGGGCACGGTACCTACAATCTCTTCGACGATCTGGGTGACAAGTCGTTCCATGACCACGGGACTTGCCCCTTCGTACTCGGTGCGGATCGTCAGAGTGGGGAGCTCGATATTGGGCAGGAGGTCGATCCTCAGACGGGTAAGGGAGACCAGGCCCAGGACCACCACGATCAGCGTTACCATCGTGATGAAGATCGGTCTTCTTACGCTGAATTTCGGCAGGCTCATCCGCTTTACGCCTTACTGCGCTGGGCTCGACGCATCGGCCCCGCCGGAAACAGTCACTCTTGAACCGTCTTCCACCAGTTGTTGACCAAGAGTTACGACTTTTCCCGAAAGCCCGTCGCCCTCGACCTGCACGCGCCCTTCGTCGCGGATGCCAACTTTCACTTCGCGCCACACGACCGTTTGGCCGTCCTCGCTCACTACGAATACACCCGTCCGGTCACCGCGCGAAGACAGTGCCTGTTCGGGAACTACGACGGCTTCGGCCAGTCTGTCTAGCACCACCGTGGCACGAATGAACATGCCGGGCTTGAGACGCTGCCCTGGGTTCTTTATCTTAAGCTCCACCCTGGCCTGCCGCGTGGCCTGTTGAAAGATTGGGGCTATCCTGTCTATCTCGCCGGAGAATTCTTCGCCCGGGAAGGTATCTGTCGTCAGCAGGACCGGCTGGCCGGGCTCCATGCGGGCGTAGTCCTTCTCGGTCGCAAAGATGACCCCGGTAATGGGATCGAGCTCGACTATCAGGAGAAGAGGTGTATTTGCCGAAACTGTTTCGCCCTGGTCAACATAGCGTTCGGCCACGACACGGCTGTCGGCGCCATTGCTCCAATCGGCCGTGATCCTGGTATATCCCAGTCTGATTTTCGCGGTCTCCAATGCCGATTCGGCCCTGGTCACCTGCGCCCCGGCCACTTCCAATTGCACCTGTTTTGTAAGCTCGTTCGCCCTGGCCGTATCGAGCTGTGACTCGGAGGCGACACCGCGTTTGCGGAGGGTCTCGATCCGCTCCAGGTCACGCTTCGCTATCTCAAGGCCGCTCCGGGCCTCCGCGACGTTGGCCCTGGCTACTTCGAGGTCGGCCTTTGCCTGCGCAACTGACTGGACATATTCGTCGTTATCGAGCTCCGCAACGACTTGCCCCCGCTTTACCCTGTCGGCGATGTCAACGGCCACACGTTCGACGCGACCGCTCACCTTCGGGGCTACAACGAACTTGGCCTGGGCTTCGAGGGTACCGCTGAATGTCCGCCGGAGCTTCATAGGCACCCGTTCTATATCCACCACTTCCACCGGCGCAGGTTGGGAGCCTCCATCAGGCTTATCGCCGTCTTGACCTCCGGGCCTGCCGAAGACGGCCCACCCGAGACCCGCGACGGCAGCGATTAGCGCGATAACCGCAAGCGTTTTAAATCGGTCCTTATTCATGAACAATTATCGCCCGTGCTGCACCCTGCCCTGTGTATTTTTTTAAAATTTCCTGCCTAATGGTAGCCAAAACAGCCCTTAATTCGCAAAATAAAAGAAATCTCCGACAGGGGTACATCCTTTTTCGGCACGCCTACGTTCCATTCATGATTATACATCTTTATTATTTTAAAATTCTTTTGAAAAAAAATCGGCAGGCCCAGGATTGAACCTGCCCCCGTTTCATGTTAAAAGAAGACATATGAAGAGGATTATACTGGTCACCGGATCGACGCGGGGCATAGGGTTGGCAACCGCCGCCGAGTTTCTGAAAAAAGGCGACCGTGTTGTCGTTTTCTGCAGGCACAGGTCTCATGCTTCCAAGGCGAAAGACTATCTCTCCGGGTTCGGTCCCCGGGAAAATATCCTGCAGCTTGCGGGTGACGTCCGTGAGGAAAAGGACGCGAAAAGGATTGTGCGGGAGAGTCTGAAACAGTTCGGCAGGATAGATATACTGGTTAATAATGCCGGTGCAATAGCCTATAAACC
>JBECKU010000184.1:0-5827 GCA_040235385.1 Candidatus Sulfobium sp.
CGAGCCGAAGATGACCGGACGGATTATCTTACAAACACCGGAAATTTTGTTTCAGCCCTTTATGATCTTCACATCTCTATGGGAGGCTTCAAGCTCTGCCTTGAGCCCTTTGAAGTCTCCTTTCCCCTTGGTTCTGACCACGATGGCCCTGTATCCCTCTTTCGTCTTTTCGTAGGAAGTAAGGATGCTCTGGAGGCGAAAGCCGGAGTTTCTAATGATATCGGCAACATCCTTGATGGAGCCCGGCCTGTCCTCGACGGTCAGATAGATCCTGTTCCCTCCATGCCTGATCCCAGTGATATCGACCAGTGCGCGAAAGATATCCCTGTCCGATATTATGCCGATCAGCCTGCTCTGATCGAGAACTGGCAAACTACCTATATCATGATCGTACATGATTCTCGCTGCCTCTTCGATCGGTGTATCGGCGGAGGTTGTGAATACCTTTGTCTTCATCACCTCCTTAACTTTAGTCCTTGCGAGGAGATAGTGAAGTTCGTAAATATCGAGAGTCGTCGCGGAGGAAGGGGAGAAGTCCTTTATGTCTCTGTCGGATAAAATCCCTTTCAGTCGCGCGGTCTTTATGACGGGAAGATGCTTGATCCCCTTTTCTCTGAGCATTTTTATGGCCTCGGAAATGCTCTCCTCCGGCGTGATCGTAAAAACTTTTTTGGTCATCCAATCGGATACAAACATACGCTCACCTCTTTCTATCCTGAAGTCGGAAGTTACGGGCAAAGTCGCTCAAGTCAGCCCTGGTCAACTGCGGTTTTTGGTCCTATACTCCCAGGTATGCCGTTCTTACGTGGTCATTCCCGAGAAGCGATTCTCCTGTGCCCTGAAGTACTATTTTCCCGCTTTCGAGGACATAGGCCCTGTCAGCTATGCCAAGAGTCTGCTTAACGTTCTGCTCAACGATGAGTACCGTTGTCCCTTCTCCCCTGATCCTGTTAATTACGTTAAATATCTCCCTTACAAGTATCGGCGCCAGACCCAGAGACGGTTCATCGAACATCATCAACGCAGGCTTTGCCATCAGGCCCCTTCCTATTGCCACCATCTGCTGCTCCCCTCCGCTGAGTGTGCCGGCAAGCTGTTTCCTTCGTTCCTTGAGCCGGGGGAACAACTCAAAGACCATTTTTTTCGATTCCTCCCTGAGCTTTCTCGCTTCGCCCTTTAAGGACCCCATATCGAGGTTTTCTTCGACCGACATTTCGACAAAAAGCCGCCGGGCCTCCGGGACGAGGACGATACCTTTTTCGATAAGCCTGAAAGCCTGCATTTCATGAATGGGAACACCAAAGAAAAAAACTTCTCCTTTCTTCGGTTTGACGATGCCCGAGACCGTTTTTAATATGGTCGACTTTCCCGCCCCGTTGGCGCCTATGAGGGCAACTATTTCCCCTTTTTTTACTTCGAAGGAAATGTCCCAGATAACCTGCACATCGCCGTAAAAGACATCTATATGGCTAACTTCAAGCACTCTGGGCTTCTCCGAGATATGCCTCTATGACGAGGGGGTTGCTCCCGACCTCCGACGGCGTACCCCCCGCGATCTTCTCGCCATAATTAAGGACAACGATTCTGTCGGAAATAGACATAATGACCTTCATATGGTGTTCGATTATCATTATGGTAATCCCCCGTTCCTTTATCTTCTGAATGATCCCTATGGATTCGTTAAGCTCGGTCGGATTCAGACCCGCGAAGGATTCGTCCAGCAGAAGCAAATCGGGCTTCGTGGCAAGGGCCCGGGCTATCTCGAGCCTTTTCCTCTTTCCCAGAGGAAGGCTCTTTGAGATAACATCGCGGTCGTCGTGAAGGGCCGTAAACTTCAGTATCTCAAGAGCATATTCTTCGGCCTCTCCCCTGCCCTTCAGCCGTAAAAAGGCTGAAGCCAGAACATTGTCCAGCACGGACATCCTCTGCAGGGGTTTTACGACCTGGAAAGTTCTCGCAAGCCCGAGCCTGCAGATCCGATAGGGCTTAAGACCGGATATCCGCTTATCTTTGAAAAAAACATCTCCCTTTGAAGGACTGTAAAAACCGTTTATGACATTGAAAAGAGTAGTTTTCCCGGCGCCGTTTGGACCTATAAGAGCGAGTATCTCGCCTTTTTGTACATCGAAGGATATATCGGTAAGTGCCGCGAGACCCCCGAAAAACCGTGAGACCCCCTTGACCTGAAGCATTGTCATGGGGAAACGCCTCCTAGCCGGAAAATCTTTTTCAGTTTCGGTATGTCTCCGACTATACCGTTGGGCAGGAATATTATAATAACGATAAGAAGGATGCCGAAGAGTGTGTGGTGGGCAGCACCCAGACCCGGGATCGAACGTATGATTTCGGCGAGAAACACCATTATGAGGGCCCCTATGGCAGGACCCCAGTATGTAGCCACACCACCCACCATGACTACCATAATAGTGACAATAGAGATGTCGTGGAGGGCAAAGACCACGCCGGGATCGATATATCCCATATAGTTTGTATAAAAGCCGCCGGCAACCCCGGTAAGGACCCCGCTCAGGCAAAGCGCGACAATTTTATATAAGGTCGTATTTATCCCCAGCGACTCGGCGGCGTCCTGGTCTTCCCGGATCGCAACGAAATAATACCCCAGCTTTGACTCGACAACCAACTTAATCACCAGGAACGTCACGGCTGCAATCAGCAGAATTATATAGTAGTACCAAATCTTTTCCACCCAGGTCCTCTCCTGTATCAGTATGCCGAGGTCACCTTGTGTAAGGTCCACGAGGTTCTCCGCCGTGACTCTCATGATCACACCGATAGCCAGGGTCCCCAGCGCGAAATAGGGTCCCCTGAGCCTGAGACATACAAAACCGACTACGAGAGAAAGAATCGCAACAACGGCTATGCTTGCAGGAATGCCCCACCACGCGGACAGACCGAGTTTGTAATAAAGGATGCCGGCAGTGTATGCGCCGGTTCCGTAAAAGGCGGCGTGGCCGAACGATACCTGCCCGCAATATCCTCCCAGAAGGTTCCATGCCATCCCTATAACCGTCCACATGATGACGAGAATAAGTATGTGCATCATATAAGTGCTCAAACCAAGAAGTGGTATAACCGAGAGGAGAGCAAGCACGAAAAGAGGGAAATATTTTTTCATTTCCCTAACCTCTGTCTTCTCAGGAGGGACGCCACCCCGCCCGGCAGGAATACAAGGGCGGCAACGAATATCGCAAATCTCCCTACCGGGGCCCAACCCATGCCGATATAGGTGGCGGTCAGCGACTCGAAAACGCCTAGAATTAAGCCTCCAATAATTGCGCCGACCGTCGAACCCAGCCCGCCGAGTATAGTTATTACAAAAGCGATGAGGGTAAACTGGCCTCCCAGTGAGGGATAGAGGTAATACATGGGGATGAACAGGCAGCCCGCAGCACCTACAAGAGCGGACCCGAGGCCGAAGGTAATCATTCTCATCCTGCCCACATTTACGCCCATGAGAAGAGCGGCGTCGTTATCCTGGGCGGTTGCCCTGATGGATTTTCCCATGTCGGTCCTGCTCAGGAAAAACCACAAGGCAATGGTAATGAAGATCGCAAAAAGAAAGGAGACAGACCATGCAAAGGACAGCGAAAGTTCTATCGGTGCATCCCTCCAGTAATCGGTCAGATACCAGGCCTTCGTTGCATAGTCTACAGGAGTAGAAAGGTAATCGGACTTGAAGATCATCGTTACTACGTTTGCCAGGACCATGCCGATCCCCACTGTGAGAATCACCTGGTTTTCCGGGAGTATCGAATCGACCTTCAGCACCGGCGTGATAAGAAATTTTTGTATCAGTACGCCGAGAAAGAATAAGAACGGGGCTGCAAAAAAAACGGCGAGATAGGGATCGATGTGGAAAAAGGTGAAGAGCACGTAGGCGACGTACATCCCCACCATCATAAGCTCACCATGGGCGAGATTTATTATCTTCATCACGCCCATGATAAGCGTCATACCTATGCCGATCAGGGCATATAGACCGCCCAAAAGGATCCCCGAGATCAGAGTCTGTAATAGTACCTCAACCTGGACAGCGTTCATTCAGGCTCCATTTTACGTGTCCCCTTTTCAGATCTTTCCAACAGACGGAGAAGTCTGTTGTTATTATCTTCTGTCCCGCCATCTGGGTATAGGATATACATACTTTGCACTTGCATATTTTTCCGGCCATATTGTTTCGTGCTTCCCGTTTATGACCTGTAGGACAAGCGTATCCATGAAGTTCTGCTGCTGGAAACCGTCCTTGTCCTCGAATTTGACAGGGCCAAATGCAGTCATGATATCGGTTTTTGCCAAAGCGTCGCGAATATCGTTTGGAGTCCAGTTCTTGGCCCTCTCAAGAGCATCTTTCAAGACATAGAGCGCCGAATATGCCTCGGCACCGTGATATGAAGGATAATCCCCATACTTGGTTTTATACTTTTCAGCAAACTCCTTCGCCCCTGTATATTTTACCTGAGGGCTCCAGAGTGTTGACGTTACAACGTATTCTGCTGCATCCTTCGCATTGTCGATGAATTCAGGAATCGCGAACCCTGCCGCTCCCCCAGCATAGAGTTTCGCATCGATCCTGAGTTCCTTGATCTGTTTCATAAGGAGAGAAGCATCCATTACGTAGGAGACCATATAGATCACATCGGGCCTCTTAGCCTTGACCTGGGAGAGAATAGGTTTGAAGTCGACGGCCCCTTTTTCATATTTTTCCTTCAATACGACCTTTGCCCCAAAGCTTCCGGCCTGTTTTTCCATATCGTCAGCTCCGGAAGTGCCGAAATCGGAACTTTCATAGAGGATCGCGATGGTCTTGGGCTTGACGACTTGTTTGAAAAACGAGATGAGACCGGTGGAGTAATAGGCACTGGAAGGATTCAAACGGAAAACATATTTATAGTTTTGCCTCGTGATGTCGTCGGCTGCGCCGGTGACGACGAGATAGGGAGTCTTCCTCTCTTCCGCTACGGCCGCTATCGCCTTGGAACACGAAGAACTGTATTCGCCGATAATGATGGGCTGCTTTTTGACGTCGATGAGTTTCTCGGCGACGGACCTGGAGATGTCGGGCTTGCCCTGGGAATCTTCAAAGGTCAGTATAATCTTCTTGCCTTTAACGCCGCCTTTAGCGTTTATCTCCTCCGCAGCGATTTCGTAAGAGTTCTTTTCCATCTCCCCGAATTTCGCGTTAGAGCCGGTGAGAGGCAGGGGAATGGATAAATCAAAGGTATCTGCCGCAAACAACGGGGTTGAGAAAAGGCTCAAGGCGAACGATAATAAAAAGATAATCGATAAACGTTTCATTTTATCCTCCCGGAATGATTTTATCTGTTATACAGTTAGCATACTCGGAGTCGAGTTGCAATATATATTTTACTTTATCAGGGTTTTGATAAATTCCCGGTTTAACCTGGCGATACACTGAACTTTTATCCCTTTGGGACATACTGCCTGGCATTCATAATGGTTGCTGCAGTTGCCGAAGCCTTCCTTCAGCATGGCATCCGTCATGGCGCGGACCCTCCTTGCGGCCTCGATGCGGCCTTGCGGAAGTGTGGCAAAATGCGCGACCTTTGCCGCGACAAAGAGCATCGCCGACCCATTGGGGCATGCCGCGACGCATGCGCCGCATCCAATGCACTCCGCCGCATCCATTGCCTCTTCAGCGCCCTCTTGCGGGATGGGAATGGCGTTGGCATCAGGTACTCCCCCGGTGTGAACCGAGATATATCCCCCGCTCTGGATAATTTTGTCCAGGGCGCCGCGACTCACTATCAGGTCTTTTATGACAGGAAATGCCCTTGAGCGCCAGGGT
>JBECKU010000222.1:0-7354 GCA_040235385.1 Candidatus Sulfobium sp.
CCGGATGTTCTTCCCCCGTGGAGGTCTACCACCAGATCAGCCCTGGCGGTTCTGAGATGACCGACAAACGTGAAAAAGAGAGTTATTTTATTCAAAAAAGCAGAGGATTTGATCTCTCTGCCGGGGAAGAAGAGCAATTTATGCCCCTCCAACAGTGACTCCGCAATGTCCCTGTAACGTTCGTCGACTACAGCAAGAAACCTGCTACCGGCAAAAGATTCCTCCAGAGCGGCGATGCTCGAAAGGGAGACGATAAGATTGCCCATATGTTTATCCGGCATTAATACCACGACGGAGCTTGCCTTGTTTTTATCGAAATGCATGTCTTCAGTATAACCCAAAGGACGAACGCCCGACCAACCCCATAACTATGCCGCCAACGAATAAAAAGGTCCGGAAATCACAAACAGGACGGCTCTTTTGCAAGTGCTATTCCATCGGGATGTCGTGTAGGGTTTCACGATATACTCCGGCTTCCTTCAGTGCGTCTTCCATTCTCCGGACAGTGATTAAATCGGGGTCATAGTAGACAGTATCGATCTCGAGAAAGTCGCGGAAACCGGCATATACTTTTTTCACACCCTCCAGTTTCTCAAGGGTCTGCTGCGCGGTATCCGAGCGGCTGACACCAAAGATGACCTTTTCAATTTTTTCTGCATCAGCGGGATGAGAAGCCGCCGGTAGAACAACCATTAATACGAAAGACATGAAAACGGCAAAGATACGCGTTGAACGATACATACGGGCCTCCATGATAAAAAGAGTTCATCGTGACTTCCCGCCTCCGATGGTCGCAGAAAGAGACTGACTTAAAATATACTCTATCTGTATCCCGGTTTCTCAGCGGTTAACTTTTTCATTTATAAAGATTTGTTTTCCGGGTGTCTGCCCGGAACTATGGGACGGTTTCAAAACGGTCTCGACAAGCGAAAACCATCCCATGGGGTCCGAGAACACCCGGATGATCTTCATACCCGCGCCGTCGACCATCGCTTCCAGCTTCTCCACACTGAATTTTCTACAGATCTCGGTCCTGATTGTTTCTCCCTTATGCATGCTGACGGTAAGATCGAGTCCCGCTATGTTTACTTTGAGGTCGCGGTTCGCCATCAAGTGCATCTCGACCCGCCCTTCCACCTCGTTGAAGAATGCTTTATGGTCGAAAAGAGTAATGTCGAAATCAGCGTTAAGCTCCCTGTTTATAACGAGGAGAATATTCCTGTTAAACTCGGCGGTAATCCCTTCGGCATCGTTATAAGCTTTTTCAAGGATCTCCCTTTGCTTAATCATGTCTACGCCGAGAATGAAACGATCGCCGGTCTGCATGGACCGGGCGATGTTTCCCATGAACCGCCTGCTTCCCTCGTCGGAAAAATTCCCGATAGTGCTTCCAAAGAAAGAGATGAGTTTGGCCTTATTCGCGGGCAGGAATGCAATCTGTTTTGTGAAATCGGCAAGGATACAGAGTATGTTCAGTTCCGGGTATAGACCGAGCAGTTCCTCTGAAGCCCCCATCAGGGCCGATTCACTAACATCTACAGGTACATAACGGACGCGGGCAAGACATGACCGGTCCAAGGTGTCAAGAAGTTCCCTGATCTTCCAGTTCGACCCCGACCCGAGTTCGATGAGATCGGCGTCGCATACTCCCTCCATGATGTCGGAGGCCGCTTTTCTCAGAATAGCCATCTCGGTCCTTGTCTGATAATATTCCGGCTGCCGGCAGATCTGCTGAAACAGATAGGAGCCCCGGGCGTCGTAAAAATATTTGCTTTGGAGCTTTTTTTCTTTCGCGGTCAGACCAGTGAAGACATCTCTTCTCAGGTCCGAGGCGTAAGTATTGTCGAGACAGTTCAATATTTCAAGCCGTTCATTGTTAAGCCCCGATCTCACAAGGCCTCCTTTTTCCCGGTGCTCACCGGCAAGGGACGAAGCGCAGGGTATTCCTTGAGTCTTCGATTACCCGCCGGAAAAGACCGATTGTCCGCTCGATCTCGCCGAATGAATTTTCAATTCCAAGAGAGAACCTGAGGGAGCAATGCGCTTCCTCTTCTGAAAGTCCCATAGCGAGAAGCACATGGGAGGGCTTCGGAGACCCCGACCGGCATGCCGAGCCGGATGAGAGAGATATGCCCTTCTGATCGAGCGAGAGGACGACCGATTCTCCCCTGAACCCGGGAACGGTTATATTGAGAGTGTTCGGCAGCCTCTTTTCTCGGTGTCCGTTGCGTCTTGCTTCCGGAATTATTCCTTTCAGCCCCTCCTCAAGCCGGTCGCGCATTTCCCTGACCTTTTCCATCCCCTGCAGGCCCCGGAGCGCAAGCTCTGCGGCTTTCCCGAAGCCGGCTATGGCCGCGACGTTTTCTGTCCCTGCGCGCAGCCCGCCTTCCTGTTTGCCGCCGCTTATGAGCGGTTCGAGAATGACGCCCTTTCTGATATAGACCGCCCCAGCGCCCTTCGGCCCTTGTATTTTGTGAGCAGAAAGTGTGAGGAGGTCCGCACCGGATGAGTCGGGATCGAGAGGGATCTTTCCCGCCGCCTGCACACCGTCGGTATGGAAAAGGACGCCGCGCTCCCTTGCGATCAGCGCCAGTTCCGGGACCGGCTGGATCGCGCCGGTCTCGTTGTTCGCCGTCATGATGCTTACCAAAAAGGTCTTCTCAGTGATTTCTTTTGCCAGATCACCGGGGTTGATCAGGCATTCTTCATCCACGTCGAGGTATGTGATCTCGAACCCCTGCCTCTGCAGCCATCCGCAGGCCGCGAGCACCGAGGGGTGTTCGATCCGGCTGGTGATAATGTGGTTCTTCTCCCGGTCCCGTCGGGCCAGGGCGGCACCTTTTAATACAAGGTTGTTCGATTCCGAACCTCCCGATGTAAAGACGATGCGCCGCGCAGTGCAGTTAAGGAGCTGCGCGATGCTTCTTCTGGCGGAATCGACGATATTTCGCGCATCCCGCCCCTCACGATAAATGCTCGAGGGGTTTCCGTGGATTTCTTCCATAACCGCGATCATTACCTGCCGCACTTCCTCGGCTAGCGGCGTCGTGGCATTGTGGTCGAGGTATATACGTCGCCCTTCAGGGAATTTTGAGGTCACATGTCGGGGCATGTTTTCCGAAATACCGTATTCCCCAGTATCGATCCTCACCTTCCCGGAGCCGTCGGAGACTTTCACCACGTCGCACAGGAGGGCCTTATATACCGGGAAGCCGGATATTGGATCGTATCTCCCGAGATCGGTCAGATCGTTGATATTGCACTGCTGCCAGGCCTCCGGGCCGACCGGCCCGCCCCCACCCATATTTGCGTCTATCGTGCCCTCCATGATAGAGTCGGTGACGAGGGACCTCATCCGGACGCTCCCCCTCGATGTTCTCAATTCCACCTCTTCGCCGTCCTGAATGTCCCTTTTTTCGGCATCCCGCGTATTGATCGTGACGGTCGGTTCAGGCCGCTCTTTGCAGAGGCTTTCTACCCCGTGGTGCTGCGAACGAAAATCCGTGGTCACCCTCGAACCGGAGTTAAAGACAAGAGGATATTCCCGCGCGGCGGCGGGATTGGAAAGGGGTCCCTCCTGTGGCTCCGTGTAAACCGGGAGGGAATCATAACCGTATTCTTCAAGGATGGTCGATGCTATCTCGAACTTGCCCGTCGGGGTATTGAAGCCTGTTTTTCCATCCGGCCGGAGCAGTCCTTTCTCCCATTTTTTATATTGCATCATCGCGGTCGGGATCTGCACTATACCTCCGGCAGCCCGGACGTCCTCCAGCGAAAAGGGTGAATCTTTCAGAACATGCCTCAGCAGGTCTTCTTCGTTTCGGGGATAGAGATGTCCATAGCCGAGACGTTCAGCAAGCTCGGACACGATGAAAAAGTCGTTCCTGGATTCACCTACGGGCTCGATCACTTTTTCCCTGATCCTGAAGATGGGGCCATATGTCATATAGGATTCGATTTCATACATCGTCGTTGCGGGCAGGACGATATCCGCGTAAGCGGCATCTGCGGTAAACTGCCGGTCTATACTGACGATAAAATCGAGTCCGTTAAGGGTCTTCCTCCAGATATCCGGTTCGGGCCAGGCGGTAATGATCGAGGCCCCCAGTATTATGAGGGACCGTATGGGGTAAGGTCTGCCTTCCAGGACCGCCCCGGGCAGGGCGATAGGGTGGGATTCCGAACGGTAAAGGTTGTATATGGGGAACCGGTCGCGCCCCAGTGCCTTCTGTATAGCCGGATTAGCGATATGTCCGCCCCTGTAGATCGGGAACTGGTTTTCCCCCATCGTAAAGCAGCGTCCTCCGGGGACATCGATCTGGCCCGCCAGGGCCCAGAGCACGATGCTTGCCCGGATCGCCTGGACGCCCCCGTCACTGTATTCAAGGCCGCTGTACATTACGGGCGAAGCGCCGTTCGCCGCCGCTATGCGCCGTGCGAGGGACTCTATCTTATCCGCAGAAACGCTTGTGATCTGCTCGACGACGTCCGGCCTGAAATGCCGGACATACCCTGAGAATTCATCGAACCCTCTTGTCCAGTTTCTGACAAAGCTCTCATCGTATAATTCCTCGCGGATGATGACATTGCACATGCCGAGGGCGAGAGCCCCGTCCGTCCCGGAACGGACGGGTATCCATTCCGCTCCGGGGAGTCGCGCGGTCATAGTCCTGCGCGGATCGATAACTACCACTTCCGCCCCCCTGTCCCTTGCCTGACTGATCCTCCTCAGGTCCAGAGGGGGGCAATCGGTCGCGGGATTCGCCCCCCAGACCACTATGATATCGGCGTTTTCAATGTCCGAGAACATGTTGATGAGCATGCCCCCCATTGTCACGTGGGGAGCGATCATCGCGAACGAGACGTAGCAAAGGGCTCCGACCCCCATAGTATTCGGCGAACCGAACGGGAAGAGGACGCTCGACGCGGAAGAGACCGCTACGCCTTTCGGCTGGTAGACATCGCACATAGCAAGTTCGAAGCTTCCCCTGCCGGTGTATATAGAGGCCGCTTCCGGACCATAATCTGATTTGATGCTATTCAGTTTTTCGACGATGATATCGAACGCGTCGTCCCACGATATTCTCTCGAACTCGTATGTCCCTTTAGGTCCCCTCCGGCGCAGGGGATGTGTGAGCCGGTGCGGCGAATACACGATATCCCGGGAATGTTCCCCGAGCTTGCATGTGATCCCAAGGGGCGAACTCTCGTCGGCACGGACAGCGTCGATTCTCCCTGATGCATCATAAGTCACGACGACCCAGCAGCCGGCGGGACAGATCCCGCAGATTGCGCGTTTCTCTTCACGTCCTGACCCCATTTATTTTGTTCCCTGCATATCGATTGAATTCGCACCCTTTTTTCTCTCACCTTATCATGATTCGGATGGCGTGTCTAATAAATCGAAGCGAAAGAGAGGCAGAATGGTTCAACGTTCAATGTTCAACGTTCTGAATTCCAGCCTGTGCGGGCCACCACACACACATAGGACAAGCAGCCGGGCGGCAAAGTTTAAACACGGTGCAAAAAACCTGGAGGAAAAGCCAACTATTGCGTGATCCCGAAAGTGTTATAATAATCCCGATATTTCTAAAACCATTTTCGAATAAGGAGAGCCTATATGCCGACCAAAATTTCAGTGCTTGTTTTTCTAACGGCAACGATTATCTTTACTTCAGCCGCCTTTGCTGGGCCTAATATGCGGGAAGGCAAATGGGAGATAACGACCAAAGTGGAGATGCAGGGAATGCATATGTCGATGCCGGCAACGAAACATACCACATGTCTTACACGCGGGGATATGGTTCCGCAGAAGCCGGAAAAAAACCAGGATTGCAAGATGACCGATACAAAAGTAAATGGCGACACTGTAACCTGGAAGATGCACTGCAAAATGGACAAAACAGTCATAGACAGCGACGGCGAGGTTACTTACAAAAAAGATAAGTTCGACGGGGTGGTCCATATGACAATGACCGATCCGGATTCCGAAAAGATGGAGATGACATCGAATATGAGCGGAAGACGCATCGGCGACTGTAATTAGCCGGTCCCATATATTTGACAAGACAATTGCCTCCGATTGTCTTGTCTTTATTTATCGTTCCCGCTGAAATTGCCCGGCAGAAAATGCCGGATCCTTCAGCGTCCCCGGGTAATGGGGAGATGAAACTTGCCGGGTAATCCCCCCGTCCTCACTTGCATTTTCCCTCGCACATGTGATGCGGAAATACGTCTTCAAAAGCGGTGCTTTCTATGATAAAGTTGGTAGAAACGGGATTTAAGCAGGCAAGAGAAACTACAGCAAACGGGAGGGATATGATGGAAGTATTCGAGGCGATACGGACAAGAAGGAGTGTGAGGAGGTTTCTCGATAAACCGGTCGAAGAGGACAAACTGCAGAAGATCCTGGATGCGGTCAGGATGGCGCCGTCCTGGGCGAACAGGCAGTGCTGGAGGTTCGTGGTCGTGAAAGATGCTGCAATGAGAGAGAAGATCAGCGAACTTTCTTATGTCGAGTCTTTTTTTGCGCCTCTGGGGTATAAGGCGAACCCGTCGAAAAAGGGGGTTGCCGAGGCGCCTGTCGTTATCGTGGCCTGTGCCGACCCCGAGCAGTCCGGTGTTATCTGGAGCCAGTATTATTATCTCACGGATATCGGGATAGCCTCTCAAAACCTGATGCTGGCGGCACATGCACTGGGACTGGGAAGCGTTTTCGTCGGAGTCTTCGACGAAGAAAAGCTCAAGGAGCTTCTTGCAATTCCACCGAATATAAGGGTTGTCGGCGTCTTCCCGGTCGGATATCCGCGAGATGAAAAGAAGGAAGGCCCCCCGAGGAAGCCTTTGTCGGAACTCGTATTTGCCGGGAAGTGGGAGTAGAATCATGATCATGGATATACAAGCGTATTTGAGTACTGTAGGGAACTGGGTCCTTACGAGCGGGGTCACGATCGTTTTCATTTCAGTACTGGCGGTGATTGCCCTGAAGGGCGCAAGGATTGTTTCCCGCCGTATGGTGGTGATGGTGAGCGCGAACAAGACCGATCCCGAAGTACTGAAGCGCAGCGAGACGCTCGGTTCTGTCATCCGGTACGTCTTGACCGTCGTCATCCTTGTCGTTGCCGCCATGATGGTTCTCAAGGAATTCGGGGTAGATATAGGCCCGGTCATCGCTGCCGCCGGAGTAGTCGGACTCGCTGTAGGATTCGGCGCCCAGAACCTCGTGCAGGATGTAATAAGCGGTTTTTTTATCCTCCTCGAAGACCAGATACGAGTAGGGGATGTTGTTGATGTAGCCGGCAAGGCCGGCGTCGTGGAAAAGGTCAACCTCCGGATGACGATACTCAGAGACCTC
>JBECKU010000307.1:0-4456 GCA_040235385.1 Candidatus Sulfobium sp.
GGGCAAGCATGATGCCTCCTTCAATAGTCATCACAATATGTCTGGCCAGCATTTCGGCGGAAATATCACCGCGCAGTTGCCCTGAAGATTGCGCCGACTGTATGACTTTCCGCATCTTATTGACCCAACTAACAGTTCGAACTTGATCTTTCACTGTCTGTAGGATCGTGTCTTGGCAACTGCACTGTGCTAGGATTCAGATAACTCATGAAAGGCCGGCTAGCCTTTCCGGATATATTTGAAGCTGCCGAAAATGAAGAGAAACCAGATAGTAACGGAAAAAGTTGTCAAGAAGTAATGTCCATTACAATATCCCAATTATTTATGTGCTATCTTTTAATCAGATATTGGTAAATATTCTCAAAAGGAGGAAACGATGCTTCAAAGAAAGAACATAAGATGGCGCACATCAATTATTTTGATGATGCTGGCGCTGTCGTTTATCTGTTTCACTGGCAAAACCGCGATGGGAGAGCAGAAAGTACTCGAGTTTTCGGGAACTCACGTTCCGGTCTGGAATCTTGAGGCAAGGAGCCCATTCCTAATCGGCGGCTATGGCGATAACTTCAGCTATGATGGATCGCGAGTGCTCCCTCTTATTGGCAAAGCTAGGGTCATCGTCGACACACAAAGGGACGCCGGTTCCGTGGTGGTTGATTTGAAGGGAACTATAAATCCCGAGAAAGATAAGAAATATACCGGTGACATCAGCATATATTACGAAATTGAGAGAGGTGGTCCGGCCTTCTATGAAGGAGGAGTGGCTGATTTCATATACCTCCATGGGAACACGGGACAGGAGGGGCCGGCAATGCCGAAAGTACGCACATATCTTGCTGCCTGGGGCCGCGCAGATGTTTACGTGAACAGTCAGCTTGTATACAAAGGGCTCCATGGGCATTTCATGTATACAGAGGGCGTTCGTTCTGTCGGCAGCAAAGCCATCTATAACAAGGATATGTCGGGATTCTTCAGCCCCAAGGCCCCCGAGAATTATTCCATAGCTCACCCCGACGGCACTGAATTGCATTTCGTCGCTCACAGCATGGAAACCGATGGAGGCAATTTTCCGCCCCAGTCCGTATGGATACATATCAATTTCGAGAACGTGACGGACCTGAGTCAAAGCTCTGCAACTCGAATCTGTGCAATGCACGACGGAAAATGCGGGCCTGGTTGCAAATGCGGCTGTATGGAAGGGAAGCCTTGTGCTATGCACGACGGAAAATGCGGGGCAGGCTGTGGGTGTGGCTGCAATATCAAAGTCAGCAATCCCCGTGAGTGAATTTATGGGATAAGGAATAAAGTTGCGGCTTGGTTCAATACTAGACGTTATACAAAATTGCTGCTCTTGAGAGCCATATTCCAAAGAAAGGAGGTGAACACTCATGAAATTTATTATGACGATATTGTTTCCCTTGATTACGCTTTCTATTGTTACATCGCTTGCTTTTGCTGCAGGCGATGTTGAGAGAGGAAAGGCTTTGTTCAACGATCCCAAATTGGGTACCAACGGTTCTACATGCGGTACGTGCCACCCAAACGGAAAGGGACTCGAAAATTCCGGAGAGAAAGAAAAAACAGAATGGAAAACTCCGGGAGGTATCCATAAGTCCCTTGAAGAAGCTATCAACATGTGCATCACAATGGCATTAAAAGGTACGGCCCGCGACAATAAGTCTCAGGATATGCAGGATCTTGTTGCGTATATCAATTCTCTGGGCAAAGAGGCTCCGAAAAAGAAGCGTGCAGCAGGTTATTAGCCACCACAGGGACGGGAAAAGAGGAAAAGGGCTTATGTTCTTTTCTCTCTTTTTCTTCATTAGGAGTTGCTGTGACTTTACTGTAAAACACTCTTCAGAGATAATAGACGACTGTTTTTACCGACTTGATGATAGATCTCGCAAGCTTGCCCATGCTGATATCCTTTGAGAATCTTTGAGTTCTCTTTGACTGGTTTTGGAAAGGGTATCGAGAAGTAACTTCTTGATTTTATTAGAAGCAGGATGGCGGGGCGGACGGGGCTCGAACCCGCGACCTCCGGCGTGACAGGCCGGCGTTCTAACCAACTGAACTACCGCCCCCGCGGACGATAAAAAAACAAAAAATAATGGTAGGCGGAACAGGGATCGAACCTGTGACCCCAGCCTTGTAAGGGCTGTGCTCTCCCAGCTGAGCTATCCGCCCGGAAAGTATTTTATACACCATAATATCTCACTTTGTCAATCGAAGCTCGATAAATCAACGAGCAGTTGACTTGCGTTATCAGGGTGATACAATTTGTCTAATATCGTAACTAAGACAAACCGACAAAAAATCAGGAGGTGTAACATGAAGATGGCAAAAGGCTTGTTTGTAATGGTATTCCTTTTCAGCATGGTTGCAAGCGTATATGCGATCCACGGGACGACCCCCGCAGAGACGACGGTCGCGATGCCCGGCGCCGATGCAGCGCAGCTTTATAACTATATTATGAAAGGCGATCCCTATGAGTCATGGGAACTGTGGCCGGGGAAAGGAAAGCTCTACAAGGGTACTGAGCCCCATGGCGCGCTGCTTACCACATATGTCAACCAGCCCGCGTATTTTTCAGCCAAGGACAAAAGTGGAAAGATGAAAGATGGGTCAATTATCGTCAAGGAGAACTATACCCCGGATAAACAGCTTGCGGCATTGACAGTGATTTATAAAATCAAGGGCTATAACCCTTCTGCCGGGGACTGGTTCTGGGCCAAGTATGACACGGAAGGCAAGGTCCTCGCGTCCGGCAAGGTAGAGTCCTGTATTGGATGCCACGGCAAGAACAAGGACAACGATTATATCATGACTGAAAAAATCAAGAAAATAAGAGCAGGAGGGTATTAGGCTCTTTTTACAAGAAATAACCACATAGACACGGAGGCACGGAGAAAGTCCATTATAATTCAGAATCCTGAATTCTTCATTTTACTTCGTATCTCCGTGCCTCAGCGTCTCCGTGGTAAAAAGTCTTTGTTCCGGCAATGTCAGCAAGGAGGTGAAAATGGTCAGGAATGTAGGCGGTTTTGACAGGATAATCAGGATCATCATCGGCATAGTGCTTTTCGTCGTGGCCCTCTCCGCTCAGGTGGCGACGGGATGGAAGATCGGGCTGTTTGTCGTAGGGGCCGTAGCTTTGGTGACGGCGTTCACGGGATTTTGACCGCTCTGGAAGGTGCTCGGGATAAGCACCCATAAAGAAAGCAAGGGCAAAGCAGTCTGAAAATTGCGCTGCCGCTTACTTTTCTTTCGGCAACATAATTTCCCTTAACAGTCTCATGCTGCCCGCGATTCCATAGCTCTGAAGTATGGTACGAAACTTCGAGAACCAGGAATAAGTAAAAGCGATCGGATCTTTGATATTCTTGTCCCAGGCGTAATCGTACTCCCATACCCGCCGTCTTCCCGCTCCCAGGCTCTTCAGTATCTCCCACACCCTGTCACGGTCCCGATCGAGAGAATAAACGCAGATAGCTCCCGGGTCTTCGTTCCAGTACTTGGCGCTCTCAATCTCGCGAGAATCGAGGAAGGGACCCAGTTTTTCACCAAGTTCCATAAGATTCTTTTTGCTGTCGAAGATGATCCATTTGCCGCCGTGCTTCTCCCACACTTCTCTGTCAAAGTCTCTCGGAGAATCCGGGAGGAGCCACGTCCATAAAAGGTCTTTTATCTTGTGCATAGTGTTGAAAACGGGTAATGCATGGAGCCGGAATGACAACAGCTACGAATAAGACCGGAGAAAGCCGTAAATCTCACCCGCCGCATTCAGTCGGTCCTTTAACGGGGAGAGAAAAATAGAATGTCGCGCCTTCTTCTTTGTTTGCCTCGGCCCAGACCCGGCCCCCGTGCCTGTCTACGATCTTCTTTACTATTGCCAGACCTATGCCGGTGCCGGGAAACTGCTCGTCCGGGTGGAGCTTCCGAAAGGGGAGAAAAAGCTTGTCGGAATATCCCGGGTCGAAGCTAATCCCGTTGTCCTTCACATAATAGACATTTTCACTATCACGCAAATATCCGCCCACGGCTATGGAGGGGTCTTTCTTCCCGAACGTGGACTTGATGGCATTGGAGATAAGGCATTCAAAAACCTTGCGAATCATCGCAGTATCGGCACATGAAGAGGGCAGCAGGCCAACTTCGACCCTTAAATTGTCGGAGGAAGAATAAGTAAGATCCCTGACAACCGATTTTGCCACCGACTTCAATTCAAGGATGTCTTTATCCATCTTCCGAAGGCTTATTTCCGTAAAATCGACCAGGTCTTCAAGGTTTCGTTTGAGGGTTTCCGCATTCTTCAAGGCCCTTGCCAGGTGCTCCCGCCCGGACTCGTCGAGGTCCTTTGAGTTGTCTTCAAGGAATGCCCTTAAAAAGCCAAGAAGCGTGATAACAGGAGATCTCAGGTAGCGGCCGACGGTATCGTTCAACGTCTCCATTTCTC
>JBECKU010000025.1:0-8488 GCA_040235385.1 Candidatus Sulfobium sp.
GAACCGGAGATATCTTTCAGGGTGCTTACGAGAGTCGTCTGGACGGGTCTCGTGCCCCACCGGATGACAGCTACGGGGGTATCCGGGCTCCTGCCGTTTTCGATCAGTTTTTTTGTCAGAACATCTATATTTTTCACCGCCATCAGAAAGACAAGTGTCCCAACCCCGGTGGCCAACTTTGACCAGTCGATGGCCGACTGGTCCTTCGTCGTATCCTCATATCCGGGTATGACAGCGAAGGAAGAAGAATAAAGCCTGTGAGTGAGCGGAATTCCGGCATACGCCGGGGCCGCAACAGAAGAACTTACACCGGGGACAACCTCGAAACGTATACCCTCCTTCGCAAGAACCTGGGCCTCTTCCCCTCCCCTCCCGAACACAAAGGGGTCTCCGCCTTTCAACCGGCAGACAACCCTGCCTTCCCGCGCCTTCTCCACTATCACCCGGTTGATCTCGTCCTGGGTCATCGTGTGGTGGCCGCCGCGTTTTCCCGCGTAAATAAACTCGGCGTCATGACTTATGTAATTGAGCACCTGGGCGTTCAGATGAAAGTCGTAGACAACGACCTCCGCCCTCTGAAGACACCTGAGTCCCTTCACTGTAAGCAGACCGATGTCTCCCGGTCCCGCTCCTACAAGATATACAACTCCGGCTTCTTCTTTCATGGGATATTCATTTTAGCACAACTCTAAAACCGCTCACTCGTTTTGCGCAAAGGTTAATACTGCTTAGTTGATGTCAACTGATGAGGCTTTCCGGTTTCTTCCGACACGATTATGTAATCTTCATAAAACAGAGGGAGGAAACGTTCAAAGACATAAAGAATACCGGAAAAGAAAGGATTATATTTTTCAAAATATTTATTCCCGGTATACCCCTGAATCTGGAGCACTACAGGTCGTTTTTTATAAAAACCCAGTAAGGTGGGAATACCGGGGGAAAATTCTTCGATGATAACGTCATATTCGCCGCCGTATTTTCTGACAAAGCGGGAGGAATGGAACGCGTATGACAGGAGCGTTACGGTAAGGCTGCTGCTCTCGGTTCCCGCAAAGATATGCCGCAACCCCTCGATCTCCGCATCCCGTGCCCCGGGATATTTCTTGCAAAGGAGTGTGATATCATGCCGGTCCTTCAGCCGCCGGTATAATTCATAAGCCCTTATCCCCACGCCTCCGATGCCGTACACATCCCCCCTGCTTTCATAAAGCAGATGAAGAATTTTCACTCAAAAACACTCATGAGTACCTTACAGTCCTGATTTCCCGCAGATATAAACCATGTCCGACCTCAAGCCTGATTATTATATAGCATCGGGGATAGCGAGGAAAAGGCTTCCGATCTCATTATTGAATTATGAAGAATCCGCACTTTTGGTTCGTCTCGGTTATAATAAATAAGAATTGAGTTGGGGAGAAGTTATAGGTAATAATTGAGTAACGTGTAATCCCCGGGAGGAATGATGGAAAGAGGATCAATAAAAGATGTATCAGGGACGGGTCAAGGATCGATCAGCCGTAATCGCGGCTTCACTCTCCTCGAGATTATCGTCGTTGTTTTTATCCTGAGCCTTCTGGTCGCGATCGTCGCCCCGAAAATAATCGGCAGGACCGACGACGCCAAGGTCGCTGACGCCAAGGTCCAGATAAGAAATTTCGAGACGGCCCTGAAACTTTTCAAAATAGACAACGGTTTTTATCCTGAAACCCAGCAGGGGCTGGAGGCATTGATCGAAAAACCGACGACCGGAAGGGTCCCGAACAAGTATCGGGAAGGGGGATACCTCGAACAGAACAAGATACCCCTGGACCCCTGGGGGAATCCTTATATCTATGTGTCCCCTGGAATTCGCGGCGACTTCGATATCGTGAGTCTGGGAGGAGACGGAAAAGAGGGCGGCGAAGGCCCTGATGCCGATATAGAGAATTGGGACCTCTGAACTGATCGAACCGGCCGGTCCTGATGTATTATCGAATGAACCCAGGAATAGAAACACGGATCGGCAGACCTGATGGTTTCACCCTCATGGAACTGATGGTCGTGATCTTTATTGTCTCCATGCTCGCTGCCGTCGTGTTTCCTTCCTTTTCGGGCATTGGAGAAAAAAAACTGGACACCGAGGCGAGGAAAATTGCCTCCCTTTTGAGATATCTTAACGACAGTTCGATTTATTCGAAGAAGACCTATTCCCTGAAATTCGACATGGGAAGCGGGACCCTTTCATGGAAAGGTCCTGACGGGGAAAAGTCCGAGAGATTCAAGAATCTTCTGAGCGTGGAATTGCCGTCCAGGGGGGAGATAAAAGACGGGGAGATTATCCTGCTCTTCGGACCTCTGGGGATGAGGGAAAATATCTCGGTCTCCCTGCGAGACGCTGATACCATCTCAGTGGTGTCCTTTAACTACATAAGCGGACGGGTGAAGATCACGGAAAGTGAACTGTGAATTCGCTTAAGGAAGAAAGCGGACGTGCTGCAAAAGTCCATAAAGTCGGCTTGAATTTATTATGCTATACGTCACCGCAGATATAACTATAGGGGATTTTTTAAAGGGGCTGGCCAGCCGGCTCAAAGAGCTTTTGCGGAGCCTCCGGTTATGAACCTTTTCCAGCACGTCCCCTTCTCTTTTTCAGATGTTTGCGCATTAAAAGGTAAACTGTGAAGCTGAATATTGAACGCGAGGGAGCATCGAAGGAACAAAAAGGGTTCACCCTTCTTGAAGTGATGATAGCCCTTGCCATTATCGGCGGCTTACTGGTAACGCTTATATATTCACTGAACTATCACCTGGGGATTGCGGAACGGCATGAGTTTCTGACAGTCGGCACTATGCTTGCGAAAAACAAGATAGTGGAGCTCGAGCAGGACCCCCTGTCGTCTGACGGTCCGTTCCCGGAGCCTTTTTCCTCATATCGTTACAAGGCCGAAATCAAAGAGTCGTCCTTCCCTGGCATCTCCGAGATCGATGTTCTCGTGAGCAGAGGAAGCGATACGGTCGAATTCACCCAGTTAATAGAGAGTCCCAAATGAGGGGACATCACCTGTTACGTAATCGCTCTCTGGCTGAGGAAATGGGGTTTACGCTTCTGGAACTCCTGCTTGCTCTGGCTTTTTTGTCCGTTATTCTCGCCGCGCTGTACAGCACCTTCTTTATGGCCCACAAAGCCGTCGGCGCGCTGGATGATTCCATTCTGAAACTGCGCGAAGGCAGGATGATAATGGATGTGCTGAGCAGGGAAACTGAGTCGGCCTTTTTCAGGAGGGAACGGGATTACTCAGTCTTCAAGGTCGAAGACAGGGACATTTTCGGCAAACAGGCGTCCACATTTACCTTCGACACATTCTCTCCTCTCGCCCCGGGGATTTTACGGGTGTCTTACCACGTTGAGGAAAAAGATGACACAATGGTGCTCTATAAAACAATAGGAGACCCTTTTAAACCAGATGTGGAGGCGGAAGAAACAGAGATGATCGAGGATATCGGCGCTTTTTCCGTGGAGGTGAGAGATAATGGCGACTGGATCAAGACGTGGGATGCATCCGAGACCGGCAAGAAACCGGAAGAGATCAAAATAGCCGTCACAATAAAAACGAAGGACCGGGAGTATTCATTGTATGAAATCGTTAGGCCGATGATCGGCGGCAGAATATGACAAAAGCGGATAATCCGGCTGTCTTTTCACACTCCCCCCTTCCTTCAAAGGGAGAAAAACTTTCCTGCCCTCGCCCCCGCCTGTCCGGCGGGCAGGCATTGAGGGAGAGGTTTACCCGCCTTCGGCAGCGCCACAGACGACCGGGGGAAGGTATAGGGAGGCGCCGGGTGACCGGGAACCCGGACGGCATGGCCCTTGTCCTGACCCTCATGGTGGTTGCTATCATAACCGCTGTTGTCGTCGAATTCGCTTACGGCGTGTATGTCAATACGAACGCCCTTTATAACTGGCAGACATCCCAGAAACTTTCGCTGGCTGCCAGATCAGCCACAAAACTCGCCTCTTCCCTCATCTCGCAATACGGAAGGCAGCCGCTGGCTTACCCCGGTTTCATAGAGATGTCCCGGTCGATTCCCGCCGGCGACCTCGAAGGTACTATAACAATCAGGATCGAAGACGAAAATGCGAAATTGAATCTCAATTCATTGGTTTCTTTGAATGGAAAACTGGAAGACATCTTCGCTTACCCTGCCTTTGTCAGACTGCTGGATGAACTTGAGCTCAAGCCCGAGATCGCGGACAGGATCGCCGACTGGATAGACCCCGATGACGAACCCAGACTGCATGATTCCGAGACATCCGCAAAGAACGCTTACCTGGACAGCATCGACGAATTGCTGCTTATCCCTGGTATCGACAGGGAGACGTACGACAAGTTGTTTCCGTATGTTACAATATATGGCGGCGAGGGTCGTGTCCATCAAGTTAATATTAACAGTGCCGATATCATCGTGCTCATGTCTCTATCGGACTCCATTGATAAGAGTGTGGCGGAGAATGTTGTCGCATATAGAGAAATCACTCCTTTCAAGCAGCCGGCGGAAATATTAAACGTGGCCGGATTCGACCTGGGAACGGTCGGTTCCCAATACATTGCGGTGAAAGGAAGCGTTTTCAGGGTGGTCGCAACGGCTGAATCAGGAGGAATCACCAGAGTAATCGAGAGTGTACTTTCCGGAGGCACGGTTAATTACTGGAAGGAATATTAGCACGGGGAAGACGGACAACGGATGAATGATATGGTCTTTCTTGATCTGAAGAATGAAGAAGAGCTCGCCGTCTATCCTATCGGTAGAAACGGGCAGACCTCATCGGGCGAAGCGAAGACCGTCCAATTAGGAGGCGGTTATTCCGTCTCCGGCGGAAACGCGTTCAAAAAAGACGAAGAGACATTTCTCAGTCTGCCTCTCAGCCTCCTTAACTTCAGGATCATCGAGATGCCTTTTTCCGACCGGAAAAGAGTAAGGGAACTGCTTCCTTTCGAGATCGACGGTCTGATACTCGGTGGCTCGGGGAGCGTGGTTTTCGATGCTTATATCCTGGGGGAAAGCGGCGGAAAATCAAGGGTCCTCGTCATTTATCTCATGAAAGAAAAACTGCGTGCCGTTTTAGAAGGACTAAAGTCGGCCGGTTTAGATCCCAGGGTCATCACGTCCCTCGAACTCGCCGATGCGGTCTCGACCGCGACCGGGGAAAAGGAGATAATGGACCGGATCCTGTCTCCGGAGCCTCTTCCGGAGGAGACCCGCATAAAGAGGGCGGCGGAAGAGATAAAACACCCTGTCGTTAATTTCAGGACGGGTGAATTTTTCTATACCGCCGATGTGGAAAAGTCGAAGAAGTCTCTGAGGATAACGGCTGTCCTGGCGGCATTGCTGCTCGCCGTCCTCTTGTCGGACATGACCATGATGGTCGTGACACTCAGGAAAGAGAACCGCTCCATGAAAAACGATATCAGGAGGACCTACCTGAGCATCTTTCCTGAGGAAAAGAAGATAACGAACGAGGTATATCAACTCAAGGCACATTATAAGGCATTGCAGGACAAGGAGGAATCGTTCTCGGGCATCTCGCCCCTTCGGACGCTGCTCGACCTGTCCAGGATCAAGGGAGCCGATGTTGTCTTCACCGAAGTGGCGGTTGATAAGGAACTGGTCATCCTTAAAGGAGAATCTCCCTCCCTCACCGAAGTGCAGAAAGTCAAAGGCAAACTGGAAGACGCTTTTACGGACGTGACGATCTCCGACACGAAGCCCTCGGCGGAAGACAAGACACTCTTTACTCTAACTGCGAAGAGGAAAAGGCCTTGAAACTCAGAGGGAACAGAAGTTTGCTGGTCTGGACAGTGGTCGCGGTTTCCCTTCTTCTCTGCGCGTTCCTCTTTAATTCCATGCTGACCTTGAGAAAGGAAAACGGGAATTTGAAGGCCGCCCGGAAGGAACTGGCGCTCCTCAAAACCGACTATCTCGCCCTCAAAGCAAAGGTGGGCGCGGTCGAGGGAAGGAAGACAATCACCGATATCGAAGGGATCGTGCAGGCGGTGGACACTGTCTTCGGGTCCCTGGGACTGAACGAGAAGGTGAAGTCGGTCAAGACCACCGGCAGCAGGGAAGGAAAATACGGCATCGAGGAGGAAGCCGAGGTGCAGGTAGAGAAGGTCGATATGAACGAAATGGTTAATATCTTCTATAAACTGGAAAACGCCCCTATGGTCCTTTCCATAAAAAAAACGGCCATCAAGACCTCCTTCGAGGACCCGACCCTCCTGAATATAACGATGACCCTAAGCCTTATATCGCCGAAGTGAAGCGTCTTTTCATCGCTCTTCTCGCACTTGCATTGTTCATCGCCGGATTATGGATCGTCGTAATCCCGGAGACGATGTTGATTACCCTGTTGAACGACCCGCTCCGGGACAGCGGTGTAAAGGCGGAATTTCATGACTTCAGAAAAGGCCTTTTTTACAATTTCACTGCATCGCAGATCATTCTGTCAAATGACTCAGGCCGACCCTTAATCGAGATCGACGATGTAAGCGGGGGGCTCAGTTTTCTTTCTCTCGTGAAGTTCCGTCCGGCGGCTGAGTTCTCGGGAACGATCGGCGGCGGGGACATGAGGGGAGAAGTCCGTCTCCTCGGGGGGAAGACGAATACCCATATCACCATCGGGGATGCCAGTGTAAGCGAGATCCCCTTTTTTACCTTGCTCGGTATCGACGGCCGGGGGGCCATCTCCGGTGAAATAATCATGAATGACGATAAGGGAGATATCAGGTTCACAGTCGCGAACGCCGATTTCAGCAGGATGAGCTTCGGGGGATCTGCTCTGCCTCTCGATGTATTCAAAAGTGCCATGGGCGCCATGTCCGTCAATGGACCGGTAATAAATATAGTGTCTTTCACGATGGAGGGCGACGGGATTTACGCCAGGGTTAAGGGGAATGTCGATCGGAAATCCGTCGATCTCACCATGGAGTTGATGCCTGAAAAGAGCTTCACGGAGGAAAACCCCATTTTCGCGATGCTCAGAAATTACCGGGTCTCACCGGGCTACTACGTCATTCCGGTTAAGAGCGCCCTTTCTTTCTAGATCGGGTTAGCCGGAACCTAAATATGCTTCTCGTGATTCAGGAACGTCTTGACCAGTCTTCCCCTGTAGATGGTGCCGCAGGGATTTTCCTTTATCACTTCAGACTTTTCCCAGTTGACCAGGAGGTCGAGTATCTTATCCAGGGATTCCTGGTGGAGTGTCTCGATCCTTTCCCTGCAAGGCAGAGAAGTAATAACGTTTTTGTCGATGAAATCCCCTATCCTCTCGCGGCTGAACCCGGAAAGCAGCACCGCCCCCTTCAATATCCTCTTATTGGTCTTGAAAGAAAACATGAACCTGTGAAGGGCATTTTCAAGAAACAGGTCGTTCCTCATCTGGATCTTCCTTTCAATAGCGAGCGCCTGTATCCAGTATTTCTTATCGATTATACTGTCGGCCTTCATTTCCATGACGGTATGACCCAGGTTCTTTCTATCGACCGTATAGATGTTATGCGCCACCGTATCGGCGGCAAGATGGCACATGTACCCATAGACAAACGCTTCCTGCTGGTTTGTTTTCGCGGCCTTCATGAGATCGAAGGCTACGTCCCAGTTGTGGGAGCTTTGATGGTCGGGAAGGTATTTCTTTCCGATAATAATGTCAGCCATAAGATTCCCGTAAAGAAAATCCTTGCGGTATCTCCGTATGATCTCAAGTATGCCGGCGGGCAGCAGCGGGCTCAGGGAAAAGAGTTCATTCCCGAGATACATGTGAGTGAGCGGGCCCCAGGCAAAAGCCGAGACAGGTATCAAGAGGAAAGCAAGAATAAGCATGAATTTAAAAAATCTCATTTCAATCCCCTTACATAATTTGAAAGCAGACGGACCCCGATGCCCGACGCTCCCTTAGGCACGTACGGTCTCTCTTTTTCCGCCCAGGCGGTCCCGGCAATGTCCAGATGCACCCAGGGCGTCTCCCCGGCAAATTCGCTCAGAAAAGCCGCAGAACTTACGAGCGAGCCCGTCTTGCCTCCCGAATTCTTTAAATCGGCGACATCGCTCTTCACATATTCCTTATATTCCTCGAAAAGCGGCATCTCCCAGACCCTTTCGAAGGTCGCGTCTGAAATTTTTTTGAGAGTATCCATGAACTCCCTGTTATTACTCATCATGGCTATGGCTTCGTTGCCGAGAGCTATCGGACAGGCCCCGGTCAAAGTCGCTATATCGATTATAGCACGGGGCTTGTACCGTTTGGCATAACCGATCGCATCAGCAAGGGCCATACGGCCCTCGGCGTCCGTACTGATTATCTCGATTGTTTTACCGTCCATGGACCGGACGATGTCTCCCGGTTTCGATGCACTCCCCCCGGGGAGATTCTCTGTAGCGGGCAGGATACCCACAACGGGAACCGGAAGCGCCGCTTCGGATATCGCTTTCATGGCCCCCAGCACCGCAGCTC
>JBECKU010000054.1:0-15061 GCA_040235385.1 Candidatus Sulfobium sp.
TCCCCCTTCAGGACGAGGCTGCTTATCCCCTGCGAGAGGGATTATTTTTCTATCCTGAGGACCAAGCTGAAGTGGGGGGAGAGATGAAGTCTTCGGACCAAAACATAAACATCGGGGATGTGATTGCTCTTCTGGAGTATTACCGCGCCCTTGGTGTGGAGGCCATGTCCGTCACTTTGCCCGAGTCGCCGGTTGACTCTTGTTCCGTTAGTATCCCGAAGAAAATCAGGCTTAGCGCCATCACAAAGGACAAGTCCACTGCGAATGAAAGGGCCTCCCTGCTAGAACATCTTCGAGCGGAGCTCGGCGATTGCACCAGATGCAAACTGTCCGAGCAGAGGACAAATATCGTTTTTGGGGAAGGTAATCCGGGAGCGAGGCTGCTGTTCATAGGTGAGGGGCCGGGACGCGAGGAAGACCGTCAGGGCCGGCCGTTCGTGGGTGACGCGGGCGCACTGCTCACAAAGCTCATCGAGAAGATGGGGATGAAGAGAGCGGATGTGTATATCGGAAATATCGTGAAATGCAGACCGCCGATGAACCGGGACCCCGAGGGAGATGAAGTGACCGCCTGCCGGCCTTTCATAGAAAAACAGGTGGAGATCATTCAGCCCCAGGTCATTGTTACCCTCGGGAGGATAGCCCTCCAATCCCTGCTGGGAAATGCTTCCCTGAAAATCTCTGCGGTCAGAGGGTCCTTTCTCGAATTCAGGGGAATTCCCCTGATGCCCACATTTCATCCCGCCTATCTGCTGCGCAATCCAAAAGACAAGTGGCTCACCTGGTCCGATATGCAGAAAGTGCTGGAGAGACTCGGCTGCAACTGAGCGGAATTTTATCCAGGTCCGGTTAATTCTCTTTGCAGCCGCTCTTTCAATCTCGTGTATCTCAGTTGCGGCTTGTTGTTCTTTATTGCAATGGCGAGCGCTCTTTTCGTGCCGATGACCACCACGAGCTTCTTTCCCCTGGTAATTGCGGTATACAGGAGATTCCTCTGGAGCATCATATAATGCTGCGTCAGAAACGGGATGACGACGGCGGGGTACTCGCTCCCCTGGGATTTATGGACAGAGATCGCATAGGCCGGCACCAGTTCATCCAGCTCGAGAAATTCGTATTTGACGGACCTTCCGTCATAATCGACAGTCACTTCATGGTCTTCCCTGTTGATCGAAATGATCCTCCCGATGTCCCCGTTGTATACTTCCTTGTCGTAATTGTTCCTAATCTGCATGACCTTATCGCCGGTCTTTAAGACCCTGCCACCCCTGACAAAGTCGTTGTCGGAGGGGTTCAGATTTTTCTGCAGTTCCACGTTCAGGTTCGCAGCGCCGGCAACCCCTCTGTGCATCGGAGTCAATACCTGAATGTCGTTTACAGGATCGAACCCGAATTTCTCAGGTATCCTGTTCTTGCACATATGCACTATCATCTCCACGACTTTTTCAGGCTCTTCGACCTGTATGAAATAGAAATCCTGAAGAGTTCCCCTGTCCGATGAAAGAACCGGGAACTCGCCGTTGTTTATCTTATGTGAATTTACAATGATTAGACTGTCAACGGACTGCCTGAAGATCTCGTTCATCCTGACCGTCGGCACACATCCCGAATCGATGATATCCCTCAGCACGTTCCCTGCGCCGACGGAGGGAATCTGATCTACGTCCCCCACGAGGATGAGCGTCGCAGGGTCCGGCACCGCCTTCAGGAGATGATGCATGAGTACAGTGTCGACCATTGAGGTGTCGTCTATGATTATCAGGTCGGTCCGCAGGGGACGCTCCACGTCTTTTTGGAATCCCCCCCGCCCCGGGCTGAACTCCAAAAGGCGATGGATCGTCTTTGCTTCGAAGCCCGAGGCCTCGGACATCCTTTTTGCGGCCCTTCCTGTGGGAGCGGCCAGCAGGACTTCACTGCCCAGTTTCCTGTATATACCGATGATCGCCCGGATGATCGTCGTCTTGCCCGTCCCGGGGCCTCCCGTGATGACCATTATCTTGTGATCGAGCACACCCCGGACCGCCTCTTTCTGTTTTCCGGCAAAAGTGAGACCTAATTCTTTTTGCACCCATTCAAGCGCCTTGTCTCTATCAAAAGACCCCGGCGTTTTCGGCATCCTGCCAAGCCTCTTAATATTATCGGCAATGCCCGATTCAGAGGCGTAAAGACCGGCAAGATATACTGCCTTTCCACCGGGGACATCTTCCAGAACGATTTTTTTCTCCCGCTCGATCTTATCCATCGCTCTGACGATAATATACTCCCCTATCCCTAGTATCTTTTCACATTCTTCAATAAGCGCCCCATGAGGGTAATAGACGTGGCCGTCATCGGACAGCCTGTGCAGAACATGCATGATGCCGGCTTCAGCCCTCATGTCGGATTCCCGCGGGATTCCCAGTTTTTCAGATATCCTGTCGGCCGTCAGAAATCCGATGCCGAATATGTCTTCTGCAAGCCGGTATGGGTTATCTCTTAACACCTTGATCGATTCCTTACCGTAATGCCTGAAGATCCTCGCAGCATATGAGGAACCGACGTCATGGCTCTGGAGAAAGAGCATTACTTCACGGATCTCCTTCTGCTCAGCCCACGCAGCGCTGATCATATCGATCCTCTTTGCGCCGATGCCCTCGACCCCGGCGAGTCGTCCGATATCGTTTTCGATAATATCGAGGGTCTCTGTCCCGAACTTATCGACGAGACGTTTTGCCATCACCGGTCCGATTCCTTTGATCAGGCCCGAACCGAGATATCTTTCCATTCCCTTCGCCGTGGCCGGAATGACTGATTCGTAGGACGAAAACCTGAACTGCTCCCCGTACTTCGGATGGATGTCCCATGAGCCTTTCAGTCTAAGGATCTCGCCGGGCGACGTGGAAATGAGGCTCCCGACGACCGTGATGAGCTCGCTCCGTCCTTTCACGCGTATCCGCGCAATCGTAAAGTGGTTTTCCTCATTACGGTAGGTAATCCGCTCCAGTTGTCCCTCGAGTTCCAGGATCACCGGCCGTCCCGCTTGACTTTCATTGACCTGAAACATCCCATCGTTTTGCCTAATCACCCTTCCCTACCTGAACGAGAGTGTGAAATATTGTGAAGACATGGTCCATTTCGTTGCAATGCCCATAGAAGTAATTTATTATAAATATTATAATCTCAACTTTAAATTTATTCTCAGGAGGATAAAATGTCTTTAGAGAAGAAACCCTTCAAACCTCTTCTTTTGTCCCTGGCAGTACTCGTGCTCGGCTTAAGTTTTTCCGGTGCGGTCATTGACCGGCAGGACGCCCTGGCTGCAAACCCGGGGATTTCCGATAAATCCATCACTGTGCTCAACGAGACCGGAGAGGCGCTCGCCGAGATCGCCGCTGCGGTAAAGCCTTCAATAGTCAACATATCAACCACCCGGACGGTCAAGATGTCCGGGGGAATGGACCCCTTCTTCGAAGACCCTTTCTTCCGGCGTTTTTTTGGCGACAAGTTCGGCCATCAACAGCCGAGGGAACGTAAATCCGCCGGACTGGGGTCCGGTGTAATCGTGTCTGACGACGGCCTGATAATTACCAATTATCATGTCGTAAAAGACGCCGATGAGATCAAGGTCCTCCTTTCAGACAATAGAGAATTTGTGGGAAAGGTAATAGGCTCCGATCCCAAGACGGAACTCTCGGTCGTCAAGATCGAGGCCAAGGACCTGCCCACCCTTCCCTGGGGAGATTCGGACGCTCTCAAGGTCGGCGAAATCGTTCTGGCGGTAGGCAACCCTTACGGTCTGAACCAAACGGTTACCATGGGGATCGTGAGCGCGGTCGGCAGGGCGAATGTAGGTATCGCTGATTATGAGGACTTCATTCAGACAGACGCTGCCATAAACCCCGGAAACTCGGGAGGGGCCCTTGTCAATGCAAGAGGAGAACTGATCGGGATCAACACTGCTATATTCAGCACGACCGGGGGTTATCAGGGCATCGGATTTGCGATCCCCAGTAACATGATAAAGTCCATCATGAAGAGCCTGGTCGAGAAAGGTAAAGTTGTAAGAGGCTGGCTGGGCGTCTCGATCCAGAAAATTACCCCTGAACTTGCTTCGCAATTCAATCTCAAGAACGATTCGGGAGCACTCGTGAGCGACGTCGTCGAAAACAGCCCTGCTGAGAAAGCGGGACTTAAGAGAGGCGATGTCATCGTCGCATATGACGGCAAAAAGACCAATGAACCGTATATCCTTCGAAATATGGTTGCAAATTCCACCCCGGGTGAAGAACACTCCATGACGGTCATCCGGGAAAATCAGAAGCTCGAACTCAAGGTCACCATCGGAGAACTGCCCGTCGAAATGCAGGCTGTCGAGTCCGGGGAATTTCATAACGTTCTCAGGGGTGTTGGGGTACAGGATGTCACGCCCGAAATCGCCAACAAAATGAATATCCCGGAAAGGATCAAGGGGGTAATCGTCACGGATATCGATGAGACCAGTGCGGCCTACGGAATTCTTGCGCAGGGGGATGTCATCCAGGAGATCAACAGAAAGAAGATTGCAAATGTGGATGATTACAAGTCGGTAGTATCGAAGGTCCGAAAAGATGAGGGTGTACTCCTGTTGATTTATCGAAACGGGGCCTCTATCTTTGTCACAATCTCAGGCGGAAAATAATATCCGGAAGGATGAGGACAGGAAGGGCCGGCTGGACCCGGCCCTTCTTTTTTGAGCTTACAAAGCTTACTGACCTGAGCGTCTCTCCTCGATTCCGTAACGCTTTATCTTATATCTTATCTGCCGCGGCGTAATCCCGAGCAGTCGGGCCGCCTTTGCCTGGACCCACCCCGATTTCTTTAAGGCGTCGAGAACCTTCGTCTTCTCGATATCGGCAATGGTCGAAGACAGGCCTTCCTTCATCTGGAGACCGTATCTTGATCTCAGCGAATCATCTCGTATGTTGAGCGGTATATCGGAGACCGTCAATTCTTTTCCCGACGACATAACGACCATTCGTTCCACCGTATTTTCAAGTTCTCTCACATTCCCCGGCCATTCGTAATTCACTAAGACATTCAGCACACCGGAAGTAATATTGACGGATTTCCCGTTCTCTTCGTTGTACTTCGTGAGAAAATAATCGACCAGGACAGGTATGTCTTCTTTCCGTTCCCTGAGCGGGGGAAGAAAGAGGGGAACTACGTTCAGGCGGTAATAAAGATCTTCCCTGAATTTACCGCTTGCGACGGACTCCTCGAGGTTCCGGCTCGTAGCGGCAACGAGCCTGACATCGACCTTTATCGTCCTTTCGCCGCCGATCCTCTCGAACTCTTTTTCCTGAAGCACACGCAGGATCTTGGGCTGGAGGGCCGGAGGAAGGTCCCCGACCTCGTCCAGGAAAATCGTTCCCTTGTCGGCAAGTTCGAAGCGTCCCTTTCTCGAGGCCATCGCACCTGTAAATGCGCCCTTCTCATGTCCGAAAAGCTCCGATTCCAGCAAACCCTCAGGGATGGAGGCGCAGTTAAATTTTATGAAAGGGGCCTTCGCCCTCGGACTCATATAATGAATGGCCTTTGCCACCAGTTCCTTTCCGGTGCCGCTCTCCCCGCGAAGGAGCACATTGGCCTTCGAAGGAGCAACCCGGTGTACTGCTTCGAACACCTCCTGCATGCTGTCGGAATTCCCTATGATGTTTTCGACCCGATATTTACCTTTGAGCTGCCTCTTAAGATTTTCCTGCTCCTGGAGAAAGGCCTCCCTTTCTCTTTCCAGCTCCTTGTGAAGTTTCACGTTCTGTCCGATAAGCGACGCGATAATCTTCAACAGCCTGAGGTCCTCCTCGAACGATATGCCCTTTTCACTGAAGAGCCTGTCTACACTAAGAACGCCCAGCACCTCGTTTTTGAACTTGATTGGCACGCACAGAAAAGCAATGTTTTCCCTGGTGATCATTTCCCTGGCGCCTGTCTTATTCAGGAAGAGAGGCTCGTCACCGATGCTAGGTATGACGATAGGCGATCCGAGCTTGGCAACACGTCCGATTATCCCTTCGCCCAACTTATATCTGCCCCGTCTTATTTCATCCTCCGACATCCCCTGTGCCGAGATGATCGAGACCTCATCCCTCGTCCGGAGTGCGACCGTCCCCCTTTCCATATCCAGATACTCCGAGAGGACCTTCATCACCCCCCTCAGGTTTGCCTTCAGGTTAAAAGACGAGCCCAGGAGCTTGCTGATCTCATAGAGAGCCGTCAATTCGATCTTCTTATAGTCTTTCTGCATCTCCGTCCTCTTAAAAACCTGTTTTTTCTCTACTATACCATACCTTTCAAAAATGTACGAATAACGACAAAACCGTTCAAACTTTAAGACGGTTCAAAGTTCTACGTTCAATGTTCAAAGTTAAAAACTCGAAACTTGGGGCCTTGTCGTTCGGCAACCTGGGTCGGGAACTTTGAACTTCTTTGAAATATTGAACATGGAACGTAGAACTTTGAACCGTCTTTATTGCCTGTTTTTTAGGCATCAATGCTCAATAAAGAGGCACTTTCCCGCCTGGAAGCATATGGAAGTTACTGTTTTTTCGGCAAAAGAGCGCTGGCAAGGATCTTGATACTTAGTGGACGCATGTCTGTGCTCATTCTGAAAAACGTCGCTGCAGAAGGTCCCGGGACGATAGAGGATTTCCTGCGCGATAGCGGGGTCCGTTACCGCGTGGTTGAGATGGACCGGGAAGACCCGCCGGACACTTCGGAATTCGATGCCCTGGTAATCATGGGCGGATCGATGAGCGTAAATGATGCGGCAGTCTATCCCTATCTTCTTAAAGAGGACGGACTGGTGAAGGAGTTTCTGGAAAAAGAGAAGAAAGTGTTCGGAGTCTGTCTCGGGGCGCAGGTTATAGCAAAGGCCCTGGGGGCAAGGGTATATCCCGGGCCCGGACAGGAGATCGGGTGGCATGAGATCGAACTCGTGGACGACGGTCTCAAAGACCCGCTCATGGGCAGGCTGGCGCTCCATCCGCAGACAGGGGAATTCCAAAAAAGGTTTAATGTCTTCCACTGGCACGGGGAGACCTTCGATATCCCCGGCGGTGCGGAAAGACTGGCGAAGTCCGCACTTTATGCCAATCAGGCGTTCAGATACGGCCGGAACGTATATGCCTTCCAGTTCCATATCGAGGCAGGGAAAGATATGGTACACGAATGGCTCAAAGACGAGCCGGTGGATATCGCCCTGATCGACAGTGAAACAGCAAAAATCCATGACGAATACCAGGAAAGGGCCTTTAATTATTATCGGGCCTTCTTTCTGGGTGAATAATTCATGGAACTGGTTCAAGTGCCCAATTTTGACGAATAGCGTAAAGTTTGGCGGGTTGTTTAATGAGCGGCAATTCTTATGAGATATGCAGATCAAGGAGGTGAGACATGAAAAAGATCGAGGCAATAATAAAACCTTTCAAGCTGGACGAGGTCAAAGACGCCCTGAACGAGATCGGCATCCAGGGGATGACCGTCACTGAAGTCAAGGGGTTCGGCAGACAGAAAGGTCACACGGAACTCTATCGCGGCGCTGAGTATGTTGTCGATTTCATTCCCAAGATAAAGCTGGAGATCGTCGTTTCGGACGATATAGAAACAAAGGTCGTTCAAACGATAGAACAGATTGCAAAGACCGGCAAGATCGGAGACGGCAAGATCTTCGTCTCTACGGTCGACGAGGCGGTGAGGATAAGGACCGGGGAGCGCGGTCCCATGGCGGTATAAACAAGGGCGGAAGCGTAAATCGCGCTGGAAAAGAAAGCATCGACTAATGTTTAATTTCATCCCGCTTTAATCAAATATGACTGAGGAGGAAAAGATGGCACCCAAAGACGTGATTAAACTCGCACAGGAAAACAAGGCGGTAATGGCAAATTTCAAGTTCCTCGATTTTCCGGGGATCTGGCAGCATTTTGCAGTCCCCGTCGCAGAACTGAAAGAGGAGATATTCGAGGAAGGACTCGGGTTCGACGGCTCGTCGATAAGGGGGTGGCAGGCGATCCATACATCTGACATGCTGATCATCCCGGACCCAGAGACAGCGTTCATGGACCCCTTTATGGAGTATCCGACGATAAGCATGATCTGTAACATCGTCGACCCGATCACAAAGGAGTTCTATTCCAGGGACCCCAGGTATATCGCGCAGAAGGCCGAGAATTATCTCAAGTCCAGCGGCATCGGCGATACGGCATACTTCGGTCCCGAGGCCGAGTTTTTCATCTTCGACAACGTCCAGTTTGAGCAGGGCCCGAACAGCGGGTTCTATTTCATCGACTCGAAGGAAGGCATATGGAACTCGGGCCGTGATGAGGGCCCCAATCTCGGCTACAAGCCGAGACACAAGGAAGGATATTTCCCGGTCCCTCCGACCGACAGCCTGGTGGATATCAGGACGGAAATGGTCATGGAGATGCAGAAATGTGACATCTACGTGGAAAGAGAACACCACGAAGTCGCCACCGCCGGCCAGGCCGAGATCGATATGAGGTTCGAGTCCCTGGTCCGGATGGCCGACAAGCTGATGCTCTTTAAATACATCATCAAGAATGTCGCAAGGAGGCACTGCAAGACCGTGACCTTCATGCCCAAGCCGATCTTCGGCGATAACGGATCGGGTATGCACTGCCACCAGAGCATATGGAAAAACGGGAAGCCCCTTTTCGCGGGCAACGGTTATGCCGGCCTCAGTGACCTGGCCCTCTATTATGTCGGCGGCATACTGAAGCATGCCGGGTCGATCGCCGCTTTGACGAACCCTACGACCAATTCATACAAGAGACTTACGCCGGGATTCGAAGCTCCGGTCAATCTTGCGTACTCCGCCAGGAACCGTTCCGCATCTATAAGGATACCGACCTACTCTGCGAGCCCGAAGGCAAAGAGAGTAGAGATCCGGTTCCCTGACCCCTCCTGCAACGGCTATCTTGCATTCGCCGCGATGCTGATGGCCGGTCTGGACGGCATCGAGAACAAAATCGATCCTGGCGAGCCGCTCGATAAAGACATCTACGATCTCGGCCCTGAAGAACTCGCGTCCGTCCCTACAATGCCGGGCAGCCTGGATGAGGCCCTCAATAATCTGGAAGCAGACCACGAATACCTGATGAAGGGCAACGTCTTTACCGAAGACGCGATCGAGACCTGGCTCAACTATAAGAGGACGAAGGAAGTGGATGCGCTAAGGTTGAGACCACATCCCTACGAGTTCTTTCTCTACTACGATATCTAAACCGATTACCGGTCCACTCATTTTGCAAAAAAGGGGAAGGCAAGCGCCTTTCCCTTTTATTTTTATGCTTCTCAAAGAATGCAAGCAACCCGAATTGACAGTGCTTTACTCATTTAGTAGCATGCTCTTATGAGGCACTATAATGAATATTTTTTCGTCCCTTAGTCCTTTTGCCTGGGCGAATCAATGGGGTCGATAGTAGTAAATCCAGCTTATTTGAAAACTTATCTTTAGCAGTGGAGGGACATTGAGAGTAATTGACTGCACCCATGTCCATTTGAAGGCCATGAAACGAATCGGGAAATCCCGCAAGGAGGCTCTATGAAATACTTTGTTCTGCTTGTCATTCCTTTAGTTGTAGCGCTATGGTCCGGTGACGCAACGGCCGGGATTCACAAGGAAATGGTGGAGTACACGCATGGCGAGACCCTTCTTCAAGGATACCTGTTCTATGATGACGCGGTTGAGGGAAAACGGCCCGGCGTCATGGTAGTCCACGAATGGTGGGGGCTGAACGACTATGCGAAGAGCCGGGCGGAGCAGCTTGCGCTCCTTGGATATGTCACCTTCGCAGTGGATATGTACGGCAACGGGAAAACGGCCGCCTCTTCGGAAGAAGCCGCAAAACTCGCGGCCCCTTTCCGTGCCGACCGGCAATTCATGAGAGACAGGGCAAAAGCCGGGCTGGAGGTGCTCAGAAAACATGAACTAACCGATAATAATCGCATCGCGGCAATCGGGTATTGCTTCGGCGGAGGCACTGTCCTGGAGCTTGCAAGAAGCGGTGCGGATATTGCCGGGGTCGTGAGCTTCCACGGAAATCTCAACAACCCCAATCCCAAAGATGCAAATAACATCAAGGCCAAGGTTCTGGTGCTCCACGGCGCTATGGATCCGTATGTAAAAATCGACGAGGTCGTCGGCTTCTGGAAGGAGATGAACAAGACGGATACCGACTGGCAGCTCAACATATACAGCGGTGCGGTGCACAGCTTTACAAACCCCGCATCCGGCGATGACCCGTCGAAAGGCGTCGCCTATAATGCAGAGGCCGACTTGCGCTCTTGGGCGGCAATGAAGATGTTCCTGTCGGAGATCTTTGAATGAGACGACCACCGGAATGGACGCCTCAGGTCCCGGTTGTCGTGGATAACCTGGTCGGCGAGATTATCGAGGACAGATGACGGTCTTTAAATACCGATGATTTCTCGGACCGATCGATTTCAACATTTAGAAAAAACGCTAAGCAGCGCCCTGGAAGACCGCTATAACCGGCGCTCTCCTCAGGCCATCGAGATTTGTCCGTCGGACGAAGGACGGACCTGATACATCTCATAAATCTCATCGAAAACCGGCGCTATTTTCTCAAATGCCGCCAATATATCGGGGTCAAAATGTCCCGGCGAGGTATGTCCGGACCCAGTCGTGATAATTCTGCAGACCTCCTCATGACTCAGGGCCGCCTTATAGGGCCTTTTGCTTCTGAGGGCGTCATATTGGTCGCAGAGGATCACGATCCTGCCTTCGCGGGGGATAGCATCTCCCTTCAGACCCCGAGGATATCCCGAGCCGTCCCAGCGTTCATGGTGATTCAGCGCGATCGACGCCGCCAGTTGTATGTCCGGGTGGGCAGAGCCCGAAAATATCTTCTCGCCTATTACCGTATGGGTCTTCATGATCTCAAATTCCTCATGGGACAATGGGCCCGGATTGAGCAGGATATGATCGGGTATCCCGATCTTTCCGATGTCGTGCATGGCGCTCGCAAAGGTCATCCTCTCGACATAGTCCGACTCGAAACCCAGGGCCTCTGCAATCTTGCTTGAATAGAGACCGATCCTCGATATATGATATCCCGTTTCAGTGTCTCTGAATTCTGCAACCGCCGTGAGCCTCTGTACCAGTTCCCTGCTCATACTCCTCGCAATGGCCAACGCATCTGCCAGCTCGCGCGTTCTCTGCCTCACCGTATTTTCAAGTGTTACTTTATAGTCCTTCTCTATCTGCAAAAGCCTGTTGTATTTGGCGGCTTTTTCTATCGCGTGGACAAGATAGGCCTTCCGATAAGGCTTTATAAGGAAATCAAACGCCCCCTTCTTTATGGCATCCACGGCAACATCGAGATCAGCGAATGCAGTCATCAGGATAACAGGTACCTGGGGGTTCTGCGCATGGATTTCTTCAAGGAGTTCTATTCCCGAGATACCCGGCATGTTGATATCCGTCAAGACTACTTGGGGGTTTATTTCGCAGTTCTTTAGAATGGCATCTTTTGCATTGTCCGATACGGTCACAGAATATCCATATGCGTCCAACAAACCACCTATCGCTTCGAGAACATAAGCGTCATCGTCAACAACCAGAATGCGGGCACCACTTTCCATATCATTCAAACCCATCATATAATAACAGATGGAACAGTCTTATATAAAGGTTGGTTACAGGAAAAATGCAAAAAATTCACTCCGATTCGAAACTTCCGAAAAAGCGCCCCCTGTTTGAATGCGTGGTCCCTGTTTACATTTAAAAACGCGCGCACAAAAAAACCGGGTTCCCAAAAATCCCGGAATGCTGTACATTATAGGTGTTAATTAGGCGAAAGCAGAAGAAATTTCGAAGAGGGGGTGATGCCATTCCCGGGTTGAGACAGCAAGGAGGGGTAAAGTATATCAGATAACTTGATTCATACTATATTATTTAATTGACAAGGGGGAATGTTCATGCTCAGTCGCAGGAATGACGATTTGAGGCAGTTCGAGAGGAGGCCTTATCCGGGTACAGTAGATTGTGCAGTAAGTATCCCAGCAGCAAATGAAATAAAGACGGTAACTTTGAAAGCCAGGACCATTGACATCAGTGACGGTGGAATAGGCATCCAGACCGACTATCCGCTCGCGCCGGGGCATACCCTTTGGCTGCGCGGTATTGAACGGGAGACAGGCATTGTTAAATGGCATAAGAAAATCGACAACAGTTACAGGGCCGGTATCCAGATGACCTTCCCCGAGGAGGCTGTCAGCCTTCAGGGAACCGCATCGCAGGTTGCTCTCTTTGTCAGTGAGAAAAGAACCCGATATGGAGAAATCCTTGACGAGGCGACAGATCGGTTTACCGGAGAACTTGAAGCTGTGGAGAAGAAATGTGATGAAGGGGAAGATGCCGGCGACATTCTGGCCGTGGTGAAAAGCGAGACGGATAAAGTCCTCTCCGTCTGCGGGGAATTTGAAATAGGGATTCGGGACAGGGATACGATACGTCAGGCGCGGACCCGGTTTCACGAGAAAACCGATCCGGTTCTCTCGAAGAGTTACCTGATAAAACGCACGAGGACGTGGCCCCAGGGATATCAGGGCGATTACCGGACACTCGAGATGATCTATGTAAACACGCCGCGCTCCTCCGGCCTGGGCTATTACCTGGACTTGTTGGGGTTGACCTCACCTCTGGCCGGGGCCGTGAGAAACAGGATAAAAGAGCTTGCCGAAATGCTGGGGAAGGAATTATCGTTAAGGGAAGGGCTTTCCGTGCTTAATATCGCCTGCGGTTCCTGCCGGGAACTGATGGGGATAGCCCCCGAAATTCTTAGTTCCGGGGCGCGGATTACATGTGTCGACACCGACAATGACGCACTTGCCTTTGCACAGGACCGTCTCTCCTATGCAGGCATCATCGAACAGGTGGAGCTTCGTAAATACAATGCCCTCAGGATGTTCGACGAAGAGACGAACCTTATGGAATTCGGCCTTCAGGACATCATTTACAGCGTCGGGCTGTTCGATTATCTTCCTGACGATTTCCTCATCAAGCTGCTCGGGGCACTCTATAATCTTCTTCATCCCCGGGGCAGGCTTATTGCCGCGTTCAAGGATGCTGAAAGGTACAGATCTCAGGATTACCATTGGATTTCTGATTGGGATGGATTTTTGCAGCGTACGGAAAAGGATTTTCTCCGGATAATGGACAAAGCCGGCATACCTTCCAGCTCTTTGTTTATCACGAGGGAGGAAACAGGCATTATAGTTTTTTATTCGGTGGTAAAATAGAAGTCAGGTTCTTCGTGCGGAGTAAGAGTCTGGCTGACAAGGTAGCGATTGTGACGGGAGGGACGAGAGGCCTGGGCCGGAGCATAGTGGCGGCCCTTGCGGGGCATGGCGCCCATGTGGCATTCAGTTACCTGAAAAACCACGAACTCGCGCGCAGTCTCGCCCGCGAAATTGAGGCATTGGGAAGACGTTCTCTTCATGTGCAGGCGGATGTGCGCGATTATGATGCCGCGAAAATGCTTGTCGAAAAGGTCAAGACAGAATTCAATGGAATCGATATTCTCGTCAACAACGCAGGAATTACGAGGGACAAGTCCCTTATGATGATGACAAAAGAGGACTGGACGGAAGTCATAGACACCGACCTGACCGGTGTTTTTAATTTCACCCGGTCTTGCATAATAACCTTCCTGAAACAGAAGAGCGGCAACATTGTAAATATCTCTTCTGCGAGCGGAATCCATCCACTTCCCGGGCAGGTGAATTACGCGGCGGCAAAAGCGGGGGTAATAGGGTTTACCAGGGCGCTTGCAAAAGAAGTGGCTCCTCATAATGTGAGGGTAAATGCCGTGGCCCCGGGATTTATAGAGACAGATATGACAGCAGCCCTTACGGAAAAATATCGGACGAAATTGATTGGCTCTATTCCTGCGGGGAGATTCGGGACACCGGATGAAGTGGCGGCCGCAGTGGTTTTCCTTGCCTGCGATCTTTCCCGCTACATAACGGGTGAGGTGCTGCAGATCGACGGAGGGCTGGGATTAGCAGGTTGAGTGCAAACGGGAAGGTCGTCGTGACGGGCATCGGGGTATTGTCGCCCATCGGCATCGGCAGGGACAAATACTGGGAAGCATTGGCCCTGGGGAATTCGGGATTCGGCCCCATCACTCTTTTTGACACTTCTTCTTATTCCGTAAAGGTGGGAGGGGAGATTTGGGGCTTCGATCCTGAAGAATATCTGGGCAGGAAGGGGCTCCGGGATCTTGACAGGAGTGCGAGGCTGCTATGTTCTGCTGCGGAGCTTGCCGTCAATGACGCACGTATTGAAATAACAGATGAAAATTCCTATTCCACAGGAATCTCCACCGGAACGACCTTTGGTAGTCTTCACAGCATTTTCCAGTTTGATCGTGAGGGTCTTCTCGAGGGTCCGCGGTATGTTAATCCGTCACATTTTCCGAATACAGTGATCAATTCGCCTTCGAGTCGCGTGTCCATTCGTTTCAAGATTAAAGGATTCAATGCAACTGTCTCCACGGGATTCTGTTCAAGTCTCGATGCTGTTTCCTACGCCGTTGACTTCATACGGCTGAAGAGGGCTGATGTTGTCTTTGCTGGCGGGGTCGAAGAGCTTTGTGAAGAAACCTTTCTCGGTTTTTATAAACTCGGCTGCTTGTCCGGAACTGGCGGCTCAGATCTCATCTGCTGCCCTTTTGACGCAAGGCGAAACGGGACAATCCTTTCAGAAGGCTCGGCGATTCTCATTCTCGAGGATTCCGAACACGCACTCGACAGGGGCGTAGAGATACTTGCCGAGGTAAAAGGTTATGCCAACGTATTCGACAGCGCCGCACGGCAGGATTTCGGCAACGAAGGAACGGGATTAAGGAAGGCAATAGCCCTCGCGCTTGCCGGAGCTTCCCTTTCCCGGGATGGGATAGATTGCGTAGCTGCCTCCGCGAATTCCAGTGTGGGACTTGATAGGTTGGAGGCGAAGGTAATTAAGGAGTTTTTCGGCAGCCGCACCGCCGTGTTGCCCGTA
>JBECKU010000074.1:0-10134 GCA_040235385.1 Candidatus Sulfobium sp.
TCGAATACAAGGACATGAACTACACGATGGATCAAAGCGGGATTGCCGTGCAGTTCTCGCCGCCGCGCCGAGCCGAGGACATTTCCGCGGGCGTCGACGATTTCCAGTATTTCATCCGGATCTTGCATAGACGCTCCTAAGCCCCCGACTTTATTTTGATCTGGTTACTCCACTCTAAAGTTAATAATAAACTCATACTATTATCGAGTCAATTCCGAGATTGATGCCCGAAGGGCCTTATGGTATCCATCAATGTTATGAGTTATAATACTACCCGTCTGAAAGGAGAGTACAGTGAAAATAGCGATAACGGGACTTGCAAATGCCGGGAGAACTACCATTTTTAATGCTCTCACCGGACTACTTCTGGAGACACCCGCATATCCCACCGTCATTGCCGAACCCCGGATAGGGGTCGTCAAAGTCCCCGACGACAGGGTTGACCGGCTTTCCGGGATATACACGCCGAAGAAGACCACGTATGCGGCCGTTGAATATGTCGATTATATCGGCCTCACTAAAGGCGACATGGAACAGAACAGGAAGGTGTTCGATCTAATAAGGGACGCCGACGCCATTGTCCATGTAGTGAGGGCGTTCGAAGACGAATCGGTTCCTCATCCCCTTGGGAGGAACGATCCCGTGACGGATGCTCAGACAGTGGAGCTTGAGATGGTATTCGGGGACCTCGAACTTGTCGACAAGAGACTCGAAAGGATGGAACAAGGGGCCAGGAGGGGAAAGAAACCGGACGAGGCAGAGAAAAGGCTCCTGCTCAGGTGCAAGCAATATCTGGAAGATGAAACACCTCTTCGTGATGTCGAGTTCAGTGGGGAAGAAGAGAGGTCGATGCGCCATCTTCAGTTCATGTCTCTCAAGCCTGTCGTGGTCGTCCTCAATGTGGCTGAAGCGGAAATGAATTCGAAACCGACGGAAGAGATTGTCTCTCGGACAGGCGACATTTTTAGAGGAGAAAAAGTGAAAGTCCTCTATCTGTCCGGAAAAATAGAGATGGAGGTGGCCCAGCTTCCTCCGGAAGAGGCCGCTGTTTTCCTGGATGATCTGGGAATAACCGAGCCCGCCCTTAAGAGGTTGATCAGCGTTTCCTATGATCTCCTGGGGCTGATCTCTTTTCTGACCGTGGGAGAGGACGAGGTGAGGGCCTGGACTCTGAAAAAGGGAGAGAACGCCCAAAAGGCTGCGGGCAAAATACATTCCGACATCGAACGGGGATTCATCAGGGCGGAGGTGATTGCGTTCGATGACTTTGTAGCCGTGGGCAGCATGGCCGCGGCCCGGGAAAAGGGCCTGCTCAGACTGGAGGGAAAGACATACGAAGTCCGCGACGGGGATATTATCAACTTCAGGTTTAATGTATAATGAGATGAACGCCCGGTGGGTATCATCAGGGCGTGACAGATTAATGCTTTACCTGAAAAATGCAGATATTGATCAAAAATTTCTTTAACTCGATGAGATATCGAGATTATCCTTCACTGCGGCGGGGATAAATGTATGCAAAGTTACATTCGGTCAAAGTCGGCTAAGGTATCGAAAAAGAAATTTTTTCACAACACCCGCATTTTTCTGTCGCACTTTGTGGGTTTATAAAATTATTGAAATTGATTACACATCACAGATATATTTTATGGATAGCTCTTCAGTTACGGCTGCGTGAAGGGGCGAGGGGAGATTTTTTAATTAAATCCTCCTTAACCCCGATTTGACAAAGGTGGATTCTCAAGCTGCAAAGTGAACTGTTATTTTCTTGAGTTCTTTGTGACTGTTTTTTCACAATCATTTATGGAGCATTAAGTGAAGGCGGAAGAAATTTTCGAAAAGAGCGTTCAGGTGATGAAAGGGCTGATAGGCCGCGACGGAATTGCGAGTTCCATCGGACGGGCGAAGGAGCGCGGAGAGGAAGGAAATATCTCCCTGCTCGAAAGAGAGCGTGAAAACATCAACATACTTGTGAGGAAGATCGTCGATGAGGGTGGGGCGGAATCCGCCCTGCCGGGGGCTTCCCGGGATTTGACCGATGCGATGGTCCTGCGATACCTCAGGAACCGCGACATTTTCATGAAGACATTCCCCGGGGGAATCGAAGATATTGACCCCGATCCTGTTTCTCTTTGGGCTGCAATGATGATTTCGCCCATGGATGACACGCCTGAATAGATTGGAAGGTGAACAGGATACGCTCCGTTATGTTCTGAGGGAACACCTGAACCGATGGAACAAGAACTTGGCGAAATGATTACGCATTACGGTCTGGAAGAGGACCCTGAACATGTTATCATTCCGCTCAGGGATAAGGGAGGAAAGAAAAAACGCTTTTTTTTGCTGAAGAGGCGCTTTCTTCGGATTGTTTATCCCGACGGGCACTTCGTCGACTTCCCTATCGGCGAAGTGATCGAAGCGGTCGTCAGGTACCCTGACATCAGGCTGAGTCAGGCACTTGAACTGCTGCACAGGGAGCTGGATTTACATATTTCTGAAATCTTTGGAGACAAGAAGGAGACGAGAGAGTCGACACATGAAGAAGATATTGATTAATGCAGTATACCCTGAAGAAAAAAGGGTCGCGATTGTCGAGGGTGATCTGCTTGTTGATTTTTATGTAGAAGCATCGGGAAGAGAACATCTGAAAGGAAACATATATAAAGGCGCCGTGACCAGGATCGAACCCGGGCTGCAGGCGGCCTTTGTGGATTTCGGCCTGAAGAAGCATGGCTTTCTGCAGATGAGGGAGATCATGCCGGAATATTTTAAGGAGAAGGCAGAGCGAAAAAAACCACGAATACAGGACGTGGTGTCAAAAGGGCAGGAATTCATCGTCCAGGTCGAGAGGGATGAAAGGGATACGAAAGGGGCCAGCCTGACTACCTATATTTCCCTGCCAGGACGGTATATTGTCATGATCCCGGGACAGGATAGGGTTGGAATATCGAGGAAGATCGAAGATAAAGAAGACAGGGACCGTCTGAAAGAGATCTTCAGCGGTTTGAAACTGCCGAAGAAGACAGGGTTCATTCTCAGAACGGCCTGCAGCGACAAGACGAGTGAGGAATTGTCGAACGACCTGAAATATCTCACGAAGCTCTGGAACGGGATCCAGAGCGTATCGAAGAAAGTTTCCGCCCCCGCCCTCATTTACAAGGAGCATGATATCGCTGTGAGGACGGTGAGAGATTATTTGACGTCGGATGTGACGGAGGTCCTCATCGACGACCAGGATGCCTACAAAAGGACGAAGGAGTTTCTCAGGAAGACGGTGCCGTGGCGTAAGATAAACGTTAAATATTACAAGGAGAAGAGACCGATCTTCTCAAGGCATAATATTGAGGAACAAATCGCGAAACTTCATGAAAGGCACGTATATCTTCCATCGAGGGGATACCTCGTCATCGACAAGACCGAGGCCCTTACTGCGGTCGATGTCAATTCCGGAAGGAGCAGAAAAGAGGAGAACGTCGAGTCGACGGCACTTAGAACTAATCTCGAAGCGGCTGATGAGATCGCCAGGCAGTTCAGGCTCAGGGATATAGGCGGCCTCATCGTCGTCGATTTCATAGACATGGAATCTTCTAAAAACAGGCGGCAGGTCGAGAACCGGCTGAAGGATGTATTGAGCAAGGATAAGGCGCATTCTGAAATAAGCGGCATCTCCAGGTTCGGTCTGGTCGAGATGACTCGCGAGAGAATGCGGACGGCTTTTATCGAATCGACAAACAGGACCTGCGAGGTGTGCGGCGGCTCGGGCATCGTAAAGACCGATGAGATGATCGCGGTATCGGCCTTCAGGGACATTTACGCGAGGGCGTCCAAGGGAGGACTGAAGGGCATAACCTGCCGGCTGCCTGTCGAGAGCGCAAACTATCTTATTAACACGAGAAGAGAAGAAATTGCCGAGGTCGAGAAAGGGTTCGGTGTTAAGGTCAGGGTCCTGGCTGATACATCGATTCTGGGGCGTTACGACATAAGGGTGGAAGGAGAACAGAAAACAGAAGCAAAGGTTGAGCCTAAAATGGAAACGAAAACCGAAGAAAAAACTCAACCCGGAGCGGAACAGAAAGCTGAAGCCGTGTCTAAACCCGAAGTCGGGAATCAGACCAAGCGTCGTCCGCGGGGAAAACGCCGCCCATGGACGAAGAGAAAAACACGGGCAAAGAAAGAGTCGTCTTCCGGGCAGGAGATCCCTGTCGAACAGCGTGAGCCTGCCGGAGAGGAATCATCTGCAGGACAGTGAAAATATCATTCGAATTTTTTGTCGCTACGCAAAGGATATGAAAGGAGAAGTCATGAAAGTGGGACTGGTTTCGATATTCGTGTTCCTGACATCTGTCTGTTTGGCCGCTCTTCCTTTTTTTGCGGCCGGTGTTTCAGCGGAAACCTCCGGTGAGGCGCTGTTTCAGCAGCATTGCGCCGCGTGCCATCCCGGCGGGAATAACGTCCTGAATCCCAAAAAGACCCTGCACAAAAAGGACCTCGAAGCAAACAATATTCTCACGGCACAGGACATAGTGAACAAGATAAGAAACCCAGGGCCGGCCCCCACGCACCCTCAGGAATGGGCCGGCATGAGGAGTTTCGACCGAAAAACAATACCCGACGAGGATGCGATAAAGATCGCAAATTACATTCTGGAGACGTTCCAATAAAGTTAAAGATCATGTCGTCATTTCAAGACTTTTTCGGGGTTTCTTCCGGTCTGCTACGCAACTTTAGATTGACTCTCAACTTCTGAACCGGCCTTCCATTGCCTCCGGGACCTCCTCGGTCTTTATCTTTACGGTCTCCCCGGACTTGCGGTCCTTTATTTCCACAAGTCCTTCTTTGAGGTTCTTTTCCCCGATGATGACCTGAAACGGAATCCCGATAAGGTCGGCATCCTTGAATTTCACACCGGCTCTTTCCTCGCGGTCGTCGAGCAGAACGTCCAGTCCCTGCTCTTTAAGTCCTGTGTAGATCTTCTCTGCCGTCTCGACAGTATTTTTGTCGTTTACGTTGAGAGGCAGGATCTCGACGTCGAAGGGCGCGATACTTACCGGCCAGACAATGCCGTCTTTGTCATGATTCTGCTCGACGGCCGCTGCGGCGATACGAGCCGGCCCGATGCCGTAGCTGCCCATGATGATGGGTTTTTCCTCTCCGTTTTCATCGAGGAAATGCGCCTTCAGCGCCGATGAATACTTAGTCCCCAACTGGAAGATGTTCCCTATCTCGATGACCTTTTCCACGGACAATGGGTTGCCGCAGTTTACACAGGAATCGCCGGCTTTCGCCGTATGGATATCACTCCACTCCGGAGAAAAATCCCTGCCGGCCCTGACCCCCCTGAGGTGGTAATGCGGCTTGTTCGCCCCGCTCACATACGCGCCGTCCTTCAGGGCATTGTCGGCGATCATCCTTACCGATTGTCCGGCCGGACCGATGAACCCGGCTTCTACTCCGAGGATCTCTTTGACTTCAGCTTTCTGCGCGGGTCTATGGTCTCCGATTATTCCGGCCAGTTTCTTCTCATGGAGTTCCTGATCTCCCCTGACAAGTGCGAGGACAGGACCGTCTGAGCCGATGACAAGGATACTCTTGAGAAAAAAAGACGGAGGCAATTTCAGATAATTCGATACCTCCTGCACAGTCCTTTTTTCGGGAGTATGGATTTCTTCCAATTCCCAGTCCTGCGGTTCATTCTGCGGAGGCTTCGAACGGGCCAGTTCCACATTTGCGGAATATCCGCAATTTCCGCAGATCGCGACCTCGTCCTCCCCGGAAGGACTCGGCGCCATAAATTCATGAGAGACAGCTCCCCCCATCATTCCCGGATCGGACTGGACCATCATGAACTGCAGACCGCATCGTTCGAAAATCCTGTGGTATGCATCCGCGTGAAGCCGATAATTCGTCTCCAGACCCTCTTGTGACGCATCGAAACTGTAGCTGTCTTTCATCAGAAATTCCCGAGTCCGGAGAATGCCGCTCTTGGGCCGGGCCTCGTCCCTGAGCTTTGTCTGGATCTGGTACCATACCTGAGGCAGGTCTCTATATGACCTGATCTCTCTCGAGGCCAGCCAGGTCATGATCTCTTCGTGCGTCATTCCGAGGCACATGTCCCGGTCCGACCTGTCTTTCAGCCTGAACATCTCATCACCGATCGCGCCCCATCTCCCGGTCTGCTGCCAGATTTCCGCCGGATGCAGAATGGGCATCGAGATTTCCTGGGCGCCTATGGCGTCCATTTCTTCTTTGAGGACGGCGTTGATTTTATTGATTACCCTCCAACCGAGAGGCAGAAAGATATAAAGTCCGGCAGCAAGTTGCCTCACGTATCCGGCCCTCAGCATAAGGACGTGACTTATCGCCTCCGCCTCGGCGGGGACCTCGCGGAGTGTCGGTATGAACATTCTGGAAAATCGCATCTTTCTTCCTCCTGCAGTATATGATCCGGTTTTGAAAAAAAGGCATAATTACTCCGAGGTGCAGAACTTCCTGGTTTTGGGAGACTGAGCCATTGCACCTTCGGCCTGACAATGGATTAGAGTAATCCATCGTTTTTCTTTTGGTCAAGGAATGCGGGGGGACCGGGGTAGTGCGCTGATAAAACTCCTTCACATTGAAGCCCTGGAAAAAGTCAATTCCTGTATTTCGAAACTTCCCTCCCCGCTGCCCTCTCCCGCAGGGGGCACGGGACTTGTAATATCCCCTCACCGGGAGGGGAACTGGTTAAGGGGAGGGTGATCGGCGAAAAAATATTTATGTGCCTTTTTCGAAGCCTTCTACCATGATCGTGTATTTCTCATGTACCATCTGGCTGTCGAATTCGCGGAATTCGTCCAGCATTTTATCCTGTTCTTCCCTGCTGAAATACTCCATGAGGGATAAAAGAAGTTGTCGTCTTCGGTCTGGATATGTCCGGGATAGAACCTGAGAAGGTTTCCTATATGGGTAATCACGCTTTCGAAGGCTTCGGTCTTTCCTGCGAAGTAATCGTTGCCCGAGGCCGCGATGCTCTGGACGGTCTCCCTGGCATAGATATGTCCCTTCACCAGTCCGTCCATGATCTTCTTATGTTCGTCGGAAAGCCGCTTTTTTGATAAGTCGCGGAAAAGGATGTCTTCCTCTTTCCCGTGATGGGTCCTGTCTGCATAGACTCTGAGAAAATCCACAACGGCATCGAGAAACGTCCTGTCGATTTTCCGGGTCTTTTGCATTTTTTCGTACGCGGCGTCGAGGACCCCGATCATCCGCTCGATAAGTCTATGTTCCTTCATTAATGGCCCGATTGGTTTCATCAGTTCTCCTTTCCTTTTATTTTAATGGGATGGTGATAAATATCAATCGCTTTGGCTCAAAAGCTTCTTTGAAAAATGCAGGACAAAGTGTTACATTATTCAAATTATGGTTAAGGAGCAATAATGCAGAGAATACCCCTCACGCCGGATGGTTACAGGAAGTTACAGGAAGAGCTCGAACGGCTGCTGAAAGTGGACAGACCGAAGAACATACAGGCTATCGCGGAGGCGCGCGCCCACGGGGACCTATCGGAAAATGCAGAATACCATGCCGCCAAGGAAAAGCAGTCATTTATCGAAGGACGCATACAGGAGCTGAAATCGAAGATAGCGATGGCTGATGTGATAGATCCGTCGAAGATAAAACAGTCGAAGGTCGCCTTCGGCGCCAGGGTAAAAGTGCTCGATGTCGAGGCCGACGAAGAATATTATTTCTCTCTGGTCGGGCCTGAAGAGGCGGATGTCAAACACGGCAAGATCTCGATCAGCTCACCGGTGGGAAGGGCGCTTTTGGGAAAAGATGTAGGGGATACCGCCTTGATAAAAGCCCCTGCCCGAACCATGGAATACGAGATATTAGAGATCAGTTTTGAGTAGATACTTCAGGGCAAGGATAACCGAGAACCTGCCTCTTAACAGCAGCCATAACATCATTTCCCTTGCCAATCTCGAGGACATGGAAGAGCCGCTTCCGGGACAGTTCTTTATGGTCCAGATAAATCAGGGGTATGATCCCCTCCTCAAGCGCCCCTTCAGTATATACAGAAAGACCGCGGAGGGGTTCGAGCTGCTCTTCAGGATCAAGGGAAAGGGTACCGCCCTGCTTAAGGGTATGAAAGAGGGTGCGGTGATCGATGTCATCGGACCTCTGGGTAACTCCTATCCCCTCCCTTCCGAGTCTCAATTTCCCGTGATCATCGCCGGGGGGATCGGCATCGCGTCCGTCCACCCGCTGGTGGAAAGACTGTCCGGTAAGGCGTATGTTATATACGGCGCGAAGATAGGGGACGAGCTTTTCATGAGGGAAGACCTGGAGAAAATAGCAGGGAACCTGCTGCTTTGCACGGATGACGGCTCCTGCGGTCAAAAAGGAACCGTAATCGATGTCATCACGGGATTGAGAAGCCGGTTGAGGGAAATGAGAGAGGTAATTATTTACTCTTGCGGGCCGGCTGCCATGGTCCGGGAAGTTACCATGTTCGCTGCAGAACATGCGATCAAGGCCTATGTTTCCCTCGAGGAACATATGGCGTGTGGAATAGGGGCCTGTCTCGGATGTGTCGTAAAGACAAGGAAGGGGTACAGGCGTGTATGCAGGGAAGGACCTGTATTCGATGCAGCCGATATAATCTGGCGGGAGGACCCGCGGTGAGAACTATAAGATGAACCTCACCGTAAACATTGGGAACCTGAGAATCAAAAATCCGGTTATGACCGCTTCCGGGACCTTCGGCTACGGCGAAGAATATGCAGAATTTCTGGATCCGGGAAGGCTCGGCGCTGTCGTGGTGAAAGGACTTTCCCTGGAACCGAAGGAGGGTAATCCTCCCCCGCGCATCGTGGAGACGGCCTCCGGGATGTTGAATGCGATCGGACTCCAGAACATCGGGGTCGAGCTTTTTATCTCGGAGAAACTTCCCTTTCTGAGGCAGTTCGACACATCCGTCATCGTCAATTTTTTCGGTGATTCCATCGATGAATATGTCCGGGCCGCAGAAAGATTAAACGGCGCTGAGGGCATACACGCTCTGGAGATGAATATTTCATGTCCGAACAAGGAGAAGGGCTGGTGCATCTTTGGAACGGACCCGAGAGTCACATCTGAAGTGGTCGGAGCAGTCAGGAAGGCGACGTCTCTCCCGCTCATTGTGAAACTGTCTCCCAACGTGACGGACATTAGCGTCATGGCGAAGGCCGCCGTCGACGCCGGGGCGGATGCGATCTCGCTGATAAACACGATTACGGGGATGGCTGTCGATATCAGGACGAGAAGACCAAAACTGGGAAATGTTACGGGAGGGCTTTCAGGACCTGCGATAAAACCTGTTGCACTCAGGATGGTTTACGAGGTGTACAAGGCGGTAAAGGTACCGATCATAGGAATGGGAGGGATCATGAACGCGGGCGATGCCATAGAATTCCTTATAGCAGGGGCGTCGGCCGTTGCCGTGGGGACTGCGAACTTTGTAAAACCTGACTCGGCCCTGGAAATTCTCGACGGCATCGTGGAGTTCATGAAGGAAGAAGCAATCGAGGACATAGATTCATTAACCGGGACTCTCCGTGGTACCTGAGCCGGTGATCACGCTCACGACCGATTTCGGGTATGAAGACGCGTTCGTAGGCGCGATGAAAGGAGTAATACTTTCCGTTACTCCGGCTGCCCGCATCGTCGATCTGACCCACGGGATCAGGCCCTATGACATTAAAGAAGCGGCCTTTCTTGTCGGTGCGAATTATAAATATTTCCCGGAAAAGACGGTCCATGTCGTCGTGGTAGACCCAGGCGTAGGATCGGAAAGAAGGCCGGTTATAGTTTCCGCGGAAGGTCACTATTTCGTTGGGCCGGACAACGGAGTATTTTCCTATGTTTACCGTTCCGCGGGCAGAGAACCCGTGGTTGTTCATGTAACTGCCGAACATTTTTTCCTTTCATCGTCAAGCCCGACATTTCAGGGCAGGGATGTTTTTGCACCGGTTGCGGCGCGGTTGGCCGGGGGGATAGATATCTCGGAATTCGGGGACCGGATAGACGATTTTGTCTCATTAGGACCGCCGCTGCCGGAATATGTAAGCGAAGGAAAAATGCGGGGGCAGGTGATACATGTGGACAGGTTCGGCA
>JBECKU010000084.1:0-4090 GCA_040235385.1 Candidatus Sulfobium sp.
CCTGCATGACTTTGCATCTTCTTTTTGCTGTCATCCAGAAAGGTGTCCAACCACTTGAACATTTCGACCAGGAAATACACCTTGTCTCCGGAGTATTTCTTGAGCTCTTCGTAAAGTGGAATAATCGCTTCCTTGTCAATCTCCTTGTGTTCCTTGTAGATCTTTTTGCCGATATCCGTAAACTTCAGGAATACCTCCTTTTCGTTCTCGGCCCTCTTGTAACGGGTAACGACTCCTTTACTCTCAAGCTTCTTCACAGTCTGGGAAATGGCACCCTTGGTAACCCCTATCAAGCCGGCAAGTTCGGTGATATTCATCTCGGGGTGATCGCCGATCTGGTCGATCATGTGCATTTCTGAGTGGTAGAGATGCGATCCGGCCCCGAAGTCCAGGGGGATCTTCATCAACGAGTTGTACTTGTTGGCGAGCCGAACAAACAACTCGATGATCTCTCCACTTATCTTTTCCCTATCCATATCAATATTGTATAGCAGCTAAACAATAATGTCAAGGCCTTTTTTGAATTTTATTTCAGGTTACGGCTAAATTCCTTTGCGGTATGCTTCTTCGGTTAAGAACAATACAACTTCCTCCTTCATGTTTCCTGTTAATATGGATCAAAAATCCACTGGGTAATTTATGGGATTTTTGTAAGTGCTGGCTTCCAATACTAACTAATAGGATTTACGGAGGGCACCAAGGCGCGGACTCCAGGAAGGACATCAAATATTATTCAGACGACTGCGAAGCATTGGTTACTGTGAGAATCTGGCAGAGTTACGCTCGCCATAGCCGGCAGCAAAAAAGTGGCGTGACGAAGGGAGCGACGCTTTTCGCTTTCCCCAACCTGTTGCCCGATCTTCACGACATCTCCTTTTTGCACTCTCGACGATCCCTGTCGCAGATGACAAAGCAACACAAAATTATCGCCCGCTCGAATCATTATGTGGTTCCCGCCAAATGCGCTAAAACCGTCAGATACTTTCGGCTTCTTGATGAGAAGTGACAACATGTCGTAAAGGAACGATATCTTTTTCCGGTCACTTTCGGAGTCGTGGCTTTCAACGACGACTCCGTTAACAGGTGAGAAAACGGGGCGTGACCAAGTGAGTGTGTCCTCAACCGGGATGAATGAAACCAAATGCCTCAGAAACCCACCTTTGTAGTAGAGTGACTTGCGTTCGTCGACGCCAAGAAAGTCATATGCAAGGGGAGGATGACCGGGCGGGTTGTAAATCGCCCAGTGCCCCCTAATCGGCGGTTCAATCACAAGCTCTTGATGGCTCACTATGGTGAGTGCTCTTTCTACCAGGATGCAATTTCCCTTCCCAGTTTGTTGGCTTTTGCCAACCACCGTTCCCCGATGTGGGCGAGGTCCCGGGTCATCGGGACGTTGATTTGTTCCCTAATATCAAAACCAGCAGTGTTCAGAATAGTCCTGACGGTGCGCACTGCCCCACCGCCTTGCGAAGGAAGTAAATTGTAGGGAAACGGTGAAAGAGAGGAGGTAACAATTGCCGCCTTCTTTCCCTTATGCCTCGGTCTTGGTAGGCGCCATGTATAGAGTTCATAGTATTCGAGGACAGGAACATTCCGTTCAAACAGAATCTTTAACGTCCCGGGCATACTGCCCCAATAGTTAGGGGCCCCGACAACCAAAGAAGAGCATCTTTCTAACAGCTCTCCCATACGTTGCCCGTCGTCCCTCGGAAGAATACACTTTTTGTCGGGCCTGCATTTCAGACACCCGATGCATGGTTTTATTGAAAGCTTGTTGACGTCGACCCACTCCACATCGGCACCGACAGAGCGTGCCTTACCAGCTATTATATTGAGAAGCGACGTTGTCACTCCGTTCTTCCTGGGGCTGCCATTGAGAAAGAGGATCATCTCCATCTCCTTTCTCATATTCTATTCGTCCTTTCCCAACGATTACAAGTTATCAATAGTAACTCATAGTCGATTGAACATTGAGGTCGCCGTTAGTTACAGGAAGGCATCGAGAGTTCTGAGAGTCTTTAGGTGCAACTGGCTTTCCTGATAAGTTATGCCCCGCAACATGCGGGGAGAGGGGCACGGAGAAGAGGTCGGACAAAAATCTCGGTGCCTTCCTGATAAATCACTCCGGTAAAAGATACAAATAGACCAAAGGTTACATTGCAAATAAATAGAGCAAGCAACCTCCCAACATCGTCCATCCCTGGAAAATATCGATACTATGGCTTGATTGACGAATAGCTTATTTTGTGATAACCAGTAATTGCATAGGATATCGCCTGGGGAAAGCCGAGTTCATTGCGTACGAGGCAAAATTTAATCGAGGCCGGGAATATCCTGGTGCAGTAAGATCTCCTAATAACGTAGTAAGCTGTCCCTTAGCAGACAGGCCCAACTGTCCTTCAAAAGGGGGTGATGTGACCGTTAATACTACAGATAGTCTTTGATGGTCGGCGTTTTGGACTGTATGAATCCTTATTTTTTGTAAGGAAACTTTGTACCAAGGGGGATAAAATGACTAAGAAGATAATCTTCCGTACGTGTCTCACTTTCCTGCTGACTTTTTTCTTTGTTCAGGGTGCCATGGCCGCAGGCGAAGTTGAAGTAGTGCTTGAAAGAAATAATACATCTATCACTCCCATATATATGAGCGGCCACATGGGAGACTCTAACTGGATTGAAGGATTCAGTTCTGCAGCTGATATTTATCTGGGCAACGTCAAGGTGGGAACAAGTTCTGGCACGATAACATTCTCAAATCCGCCAATGATTGTGGGTGAAAGATACGGCAATTTAATAATCCATTTTACAAACACTATCACGGGCGTAGGAACCTATGAGGTAACTGGTCAGGGAATTTCCTTAGCCAGCAGCACTACAACGACGGCTGGAGATACCACGCTCGCATGGACTGGCTCAATAAGTAACGGCACCGGCGGTTTCTCGAACATTTACGGTTTAAGCGCCGGCACTGGAGTTTCTAATGTTTTTGAAGGTGGAGGAACTCTTAAGGAAGTAGATCGAATTCGAATTGGATACTAGCAAACGCATTGTCGCTGGGTCGATAAGGGACGGGGACACTGTGATAAATGCCCGCGATTCGAAGGGATTACTAGAACAGATTATTGCTGCGAGAGTGAATTGAGCAGGGGCTAGATCAGTGTCTCGCCCCTGCTGTCTTAACTGTCAAGTTGGGCTTTCTAATGATAATTGATAACAGTTGCAACTTCTTGAAAGTGCAGAGTAGACGGTGCACTCCGCAAAAATCTCTCGACAAAAGTGCTCTGCCATTTTTCAGGGTGCCGTAGATAAAAGTTACGACCAGCATTTCACACCAGGCAAACGGAACCGATAGCAGGGTGATCTAACGAGTCACGACATCGCTGTTGCCAGGGCTAGCATAATTCAGGACGTAGTACTCAGTTATGAAAAATTGAATCCGTTTCGGACTTCTGTGAGAAAAGAAGATAAAAAACTGCTGAAAATGCATTCAGTTATCCAACGAAACCTCTTTCAAAAATTCCTCTTCGGCCAGCTGCTCCGGAATTCCCTGAGATATCATCTCTTTTTATTCTCCTCTCTTTCAAAGTTACAATGTCCTCTATCCGCAGGGAAACACCGGACTTGTTATTATAAATCAGAGGGTTACATGATAACAATATCAACTGACGGAAAAGACTCCTGGAATTTTTTTACAAAACAGGAATAGAGGCGTGAACACAAAGCAGGAACAAAATCGTTATAATATCATGTTATCATCTATGTAACACGGCATGCATACTTTGCAGCAAATTTATGGAGGACCAATGAGAAGATTATTTTTTGTGCTGCTTGCCCTGACAATAGCAATGTCCGCAGGCTTCAGCTCATCCTGCTCGAAGAAGGAACCCGCAAATGAACCCTCTTCGAAACCGCCGATGGCACAGGCCCCCCCCGAACATTCAAAGATAATCGACAACATAAAAAAGAGCGCAGAGGAATCAAAAAAAGTGACCGTTGCGAAAATCAACGGTTCCGATATCGCCATGATTGATCTCATCAGGCGGATGAACATGATCGCCCCCGGATTCATTCAACCGGGACAGGAAAGGAC